>CAJQPV010000028.1 GCA_905480305.1 uncultured Gammaproteobacteria bacterium
TGACGACACCCGCAGCCTTGCCGTTGCTGAATTGCACCATTAATACGGCGGGCGGCCTGCGGGTCGATTTTTTCCCGAACATGCCTCCTGATGGCTGCGTACCCCAGGATCCCTTCAGGGCCACCAGTGCATTCTCCTGGAAACGCTCGTCCAGTGCGTTGGCCGGTACGAATGCCACTCCCATGGGTGCATTGCGTGCGGGGAAGGCGGCGACGGGTTTGCTGACCTGGCTGCGTGGTCGCGGCGGTGCTGTGTCGATGCAATCATCGCGGCGTATCGACTGACCGTCAAACTGGAACCAGGGCATGCCATGGAACGAGTTTGCAGTAATCAGTGAAAAATATTCGGGCGGTTGATCATAGCCCTGGTGGTCGGGGCCGTTATTGGAAGCATACAGATCCTTTGTCTGCGGATGCCAGTCAAACCCCACCGGGTTGCGCAGTCCGGAAGCAAACGTTTGCCAGCGTGGCTGCGACCTGCTTTCATCGAGGACCAGTATGCCGCCACGGCGATCATCAAATGGATAGCTGTTGTCGAGGTACTCATCGGAGCAGTTACCGCTAATACCAAGCGACAGGTAGACGCGCTGGTCAGGACCGATCGACACGGTACGACTGTTGTGACCGCCACCAGCGGGTAACGCGGCCAGCAGCTGAATATCATCCTCTTCGATGCTCGTTTGCCCGGGCTGATACGGTGCGCGATAGAGGCCGTCTGTCTGTGCTATCAGTAACTCACCCGCCCGATAGGCAAGACTGTGCGGGTAATCATCCAGCTCGACCAGTATCGTTGCGCGTGTGTATGGCGGCTCCAGCCGGTATATTTTTCCGGCGCGCGAACCGATCAGCAGGTCTCCATTGG
Organism: uncultured Gammaproteobacteria bacterium; assembly: GCA_905480305.1. Taxonomy (GTDB): domain Bacteria; phylum Pseudomonadota; class Gammaproteobacteria; order UBA9214; family UBA9214; genus UBA9214. Next base: position 862 of record CAJQPV010000028.1, read on the forward strand.
CAAGAAAATTCATCATGCGTGGCTTGTCCAGCGCATCCGTCAGCAATTGCAGCTGTAAGCCGGCTGGCACGGTCAATGTCCAGGTGTCACCGGAGATTGTCAGTTGCTGTTGTGTGTAACGTGATACTGGATCAGTATCTGCGAGTGCCGGACAGATCAGCGTTACGAGCAGTAATGTTAATAACAGGCGCATGGCTTAGTCGTAGTGCAAAACGATGGTTATAATGTATGTCTTTGCCGGAGCAGGTGTGGATAGTATGTCGTATTCGATGAATTATTTGCAGGAAATTGTCATAGCGGCCGCGAGGGAAGAGTTGTTGCCGCGTTTTGCGCGTGTTGCACGACAACACAAGGTTGATGGCAGTGTGCTGACAACAGCCGATCTGGCGATGCAGGAACGGCTGGCCGGATTATTGCAAGGGCAGTTTCCGGATACCGTGTTTCTCGGTGAGGAAATGGATGCGGCGGAACAGAAACGGTTATTACAGACCGACATGCCGGTGTGGTGCCTGGATCCACTGGATGGTACCAGTAACTTTGCTGCCGGCATTCCATATTTTTGTGTGTCCCTGGCGTTGTTGCAGCGAGGCAAGGTGGTGCTGGGGCTGGTATATGACCCGCTGCGAGATGAGTGTTTTGCAGCTGACCCGGCAGGGCGGGCAAGCTTGAACGGTGAATCGCTTGCCACCGTTGAATCAGGTCTGTCGCTTAAGCAGGCTACCGCGCTGGTTGATTTCAAACGCTTGCAGCCAGCACTGGCGGTGAAGCTGGTCTCTGCTATTCCCTATGCGTCACAACGCAGTTTTGGCTCGGTAGCACTGGACTGGTGCTGGCTGGCTGCCGGCCGCAGTCACGTCTATCTGCATGGCCGTTCCAATATCTGGGACTATGCCGCCGGCAATTATATTTTCCTCTGTGCCGGTGGTTGCGCGTCGACCCTTGAAGGTGATGCGGTTTTTACGCATGAGCTGACGCCGCGGTCTGCGGTGGCAGCGGTTGATCAGTCGTTGTTTGCAGAATGGTGTGCCTGCCTGGATGTCGGACTGCAGGCTTAGGAAATCGCGGACAAGGTCTGCTGCTGCAGCTAAGACGCAGAGATTACAGGGTGAGCAGGCTGTTCCTACAGCTGCGGTTGTGGAGGTTTCTCTGCCCAGGGTAGCGGGGTAAACGGTCCCAGTGCTTCACGTCGCCACCAGTTACCGGTGCGTTGCCGCTCTTCAGGGTCGGTGAAGTGGTATCGATAGGCATCCACGCGGAGGTAGCGCGGAGGAAGCTTGCCGGCGAATGGATTGTCTTGCAGTAACGCTGTTACCGTCGGTGAATTATCCAGTAACGCCATCAGGAAATCAGCAAACCAGGGAACATGTCGCGGGTGCAGGGTGACGAACCACATTTGCCAGTCCAGCCTTGGCTGGTGGGGAATGATAAACTGCGGGCGTTCATGCATGACATCCGGTTTGTATTTGAAACGATACGGCTGCCACTCCTTGCCATCATATGAACCCAGTACCTCAAGCTCGATGCGCTGTGTCGTCATGGTGGGGAACACGTGATATTTATTGACGATACTGAATGCCGATACAAGGTTGAGCAGATAACCGCTATTGCCGGGGATATCCCGGTCGGTAGCAAGTTCGTACAGTTTCAGGCTGCCGGCTGAAAAAATAACGGCAGCCAGCAGTCCGACAGCAAAGCGAGGCACTGCGTTGTTGTTACTGCCGTCTGCTGGTGTCGGTTGCCATGCCAGGGCGGTCGACAGGCGTGCGGGCAGCACTCGTTGCAGTGCCCTGTCATCAAACAGGAACAGGCACAGTACGATGGTGAGAAAATTGATCCAGTTATGGTTGCTGGTCAGGATAATCAGCACTTGCCAGAAGATGGTGATCCAGGCGGCGGTAAAGCGCCAGCGGCGTGGCAGGAACATCATGAGGGGCACCACCAGCTCAATAAACAGCGTCGCGCCGGTGCCGAAGCGCAGCAGCCATTCCGGCAGCTGGTGTACATACCAGGCAACCGGATTTGGCAGCGGCTGTACTTCGAAATAGGTATCAAGGGCTGTCAGGCCTGACCAGGCGGGATCGCCACTGGAAAGCTTGGATAGCCCCGACATGAAGCGCAGGCGGAACAGCAGCCAGCGGAACAGCAGGATGACAATACGTGAGTTCGGCGTCAGGAATATAGCCAGGAATCCACTTTCAAGAAGCAGTGTATCCCATTGAAAGTTAAGGAATGGGTGGCAGGCGTGAAACAGGGACAGGTAGAGAACGAAGGCGCATACCAGCGCCGCTCGTGTCCAGCGACCAACGCAAATCAACAGGGCGGCAATTCCACCCAGCAGGGCGGCTCCGAGGAGCGCTGCATCACTGGCGTTCAACCAGAACAGGGTTGGCAGGTGCAGGTAACGCTCGGCACCACTGTTGGCTGCGAAATCGGCCAGCCGCAGTTCGATTGGAATTATTCCCTGGCTGCCAGCCAGTCCCTCAATCTGTACACCCAGGGAGGTGAAGGCGATCAGGTAGATAACACCCAGCAGGCGCAGGAACACCGCCGAGATCAGTCGATAGCTGTTGGCAATATCGGTTGTCATCGGCTATAAGCATAGTCAGTGACACGCAATAAGTTAAGTTTATGCGAAGTGTCCCGGTGGAGGTGGCGCAGGCCAGTGGTATAGTTGTACCTGAAACCGGTTTCACTCTGACAGATGACGGCAATATGACATGACGCTGGAACCGATTACCCGGGCAGGGCAGCAGCAGGTGGTGGATGCAACCCGTGAATGCCTTGATCGCGCCGGGCGGTTGCTGGGGCGCGATTTCAGTCTGCCGGCAGTAGCCTTTGATCTGCAGGGCCGGGCAGCAGGCATGTACCGGGTGCACAAACGGCAACGCTGTATACGTTATAACCCGTATATCTTTGCAAAATACCTTGCTGATAACCTTGCCAATACGGTACCGCACGAGGTGGCGCATTACCTCACCGATATGCTGTACGGGCTGCGGAATATCCGCCCGCATGGCAAGGAATGGCAGACAGTGATGGCTATGCTGGGTGCAGAGCCTGTGGTCACCTGTCGCTATGACCTCAGCGGTGTGCCTTTAAGGAGGCAACGGCGTTTCAGTTACCGCTGTGCCTGTGGTCCGCATGCTATCAGTACGGTCCGGCATAACCGGGTGCTCAGTGGTTCAGGCAGGTATGTCTGCAGGCGCTGTCGTAGTGAACTGGTATTTGCCGGTTGATGTGCGCTTGCCGTAGAACAATTTACTGTGCGGATGTTTCCGCTGGATGAGGAAGACCAGGCGCATGGCTGCTGTGGACGGGATCTGTATATGAGGCTGCGTGGCTATGTAAGTATCGCCGTTGTTCTGGCTGTTGCCGTCGCAGTGGTATTTTTTGGTGTGCTGCCGCGCGAGGCCGCAAGAAGATATAACCCGGTAGCTGAATTACCCCCGTATCCGGTTTCTGCGGCTGCCGCTGAATTGCACGCATCCCTGTTCGTTGCAGATCTGCATGCGGACTCCTTGCTGTGGGAGCGCGACTTGCTGGTGCATGACACGATTGGCCAGCTGGATATCCCGCGGCTCATAAAAGGCAATGTTGGCTTGCAGGTTTTTTCTGCTGTCACCCGGGTGCCTTTCAATCGTAATCTCAGGCAAAATCCGTCTGACAGTGCTGACATCATTACCTTGCTGGCTGTTGCCGAGCGCTGGCCGGCACAGACCTGGACAAGCGTTAAACAACGTGCCCTGTATCTGGCTGACAAGCTACAGGTCTTTGCGGACAATTCCGGCGGGCAGCTGGTGCTGGTCAGCTCGCAGGCTGAGCTCCGCAAATACCTGTCCGCGCGTGCCAGCAACAGCGCCATGGTTGCGGGCCTGCTTGCCCTTGAAGGGGCGCAGGTGCTGGAAGGCGAGCTGCGGAATGTAGATGTGATGCATGCAGCCGGCTACCGCATGCTGGGACTGGTGCACTTGTTTGATAATGAAACCGGCGGCTCCGCTCACGGCGAGCAGAAGCAGGGGCTGACAGCGTTTGGCCGCGCGGTGGTTGAGCGTGCCGAGTCACTGCAGATGCTGGTTGATGTGGCGCACACCTCAGCGGAGATGTTTGATGATGTGCTCGCCATGGCGACACGTCCGCTTGTGAGTTCACATACCGGCGTACGGGGAACCTGTGAGGGTTCGCGTAATTTGACCGATGGGCAGTTGCGGGCAATTGCTGCCACCGGCGGCGTTATCGGGATCGGTTACTGGCCGAATGCAAGTTGTGGTGAGGACGTGGCGGCAATCATCAGGTCGATGCGCTACACCGCCGATCTTGTGGGTGTTGAGCACCTGGCGCTGGGTTCGGATTTTGACGGCTCGGTACAGACGCCGTTTGATACTGCCGGTGTCGCACAACTCACAGCAGGCCTGCTGGCGGACGGATTCACGGAGCAGGAGGTTGCTAAAATAATGGGTGGCAATGTGTTACGTCTGCTGCAGACCACATTGCCACCCGGATGATACAGGCGATTTATACGCTCTCTCGAGCCGACCTCAGTTTTTACCGCAACATTTTTTAAACTTTTTGCCGCTGCCGCAAGGGCAGGGATCATTGCGCCCGACCTTGGGTGCCTCGCGCCGGTATTGTCCGGCGCTGACCATCTTGCCATCAAAGAAATACCAGATGCCTTTGGACTTGCGGAATTCGGCCAGCTCATGGTGTTCCTGTTTTTCACCATTGCGCCGGTAACTGGCCCTGAATTCGACACTGCCGCTGTTTTCTGTTGCCGGGTCGCCCTTGACGTCGAGTATTTCCAGGCCGGTCCAGTCCGACTCGCTTGCCCATTTGGCAGCCCCTTCCTCGTCATAATCACTGCGCTGCCCGGGATGCAGGGTTTCCAGCAAGTAGGGCATTTCCTGATGGGCAAAGGCCGAGTAGCGTGCGCGCATCAGCGCTTCCGGACTTGCTGCTGCGGTAACGCCCTTGATCAGCGGTTCACAACAGCTGGCGTAAGGCAGTCCGGAGTTGCAGGGGCAGGCGGTGGCGTCGTTCATGAAAAATCCTTGTCGTATTGATTGAGCAGGCTGCTATTCTACCTGCATGTTTAGCAAACGACTATATTAACCGCGTGGTCGGGCGCCGGGGTGGTGTATGAAAGATGAGCAGCGCGACCGGAAGATCCTGCAATGGCAGAAGAAGGCGCGCCTTGCCGCCAAAAAGAAACAGCGCCGTAACCTCTACGTTATTACACTCGATCCGGAAGTGTTATGGATCAAAGAGTTTCGCCAGCAGAACATCGGTTACATAGAAGGGATGCCCTGCGTGTATGTCGGCATGACGATCCATCAGCCCGGTGATCGCTTTGAACAGCATATGGTCGGTTACCGCAGCAGCAAGTACCCTCGTAATTACGGTGTTGAGCTGGCGCTGGAACTGATCGAGGGTTTTGACGGTGAGGGCTTGAAAGACAGTCAGCGTGAGGCGGCGCTGGCTGAGTGGTTGCGTGCCCAGGGTTTTGCCGTCTGGCAGAACTAGGGGCTGGATCGCGGACAGGGTCCGCTCCTACAGGTGCATCTATTAGTGCAAGAGCGGACCTTGTCCGCGATGATCGGCAACGAACGTCTGCTATTTGCAAACAACTGCTGCGCAACCTGAACCATCAACCCCGCTGGCCTGCCGATAGATGTCTTCCTGTGTATCCCGGTAATTGGCATCATCACCTCCATGGGTGACAGCGCAGGCGGCTGCCCGCCTTGCCTGTTGCGGACAGCCTGTCTGTAACAGCGCATAGGCAAGATTATTCCAGCCCTGTGGATTGTCGGGTGATAACTGTGTTACTCGCAGAAATGCACTGGCGGCATTTGTCGTCTCACCGCTGGCATAGAGACTGTTACCGTAGGCCAGCCATGCCCGGGGTTCATTCGGCCAGTGCCGGCTGGCGGACTGGTAGGCACTGAGTGCTGCGACGTCCTGTCCAGAGGTTTCCAGGTCGCGGGATGCCTGCAGGTAGGGTGTTAATGTGGCGCTGGCCGGTATTTCTCCGGCTGGCAGGACAACAAGTGCCCAGTAATCACTGCGTGACCAGGTGCGTTCAAACACCGCCAGTGTGGTGCGCCAGCGCGCCGTAGTGCCCGAGCGCAGCATGATTTCGTGTTTGTCGAGGTCGTAGCCAATGACTACCGCGAAATGCCAGTTTTGAAACCAGTCGTTACCAAGGTTCTGCATGACCAGTACCGGGTTGCCATGTGCGACTTCAGTTAACAGGCCAGGCAGTGAGTCGGGCAGGGGGTAAGCCAGCATCCGGTAGCGACGTGCCGTGGCCGTCATTTCTTCCGGCAGGCTGCCTTGCAGTGCCGGAACATAAACCTCATCAAGCAGCTCATCAGGGGTTATCCTGACAGCCTGTGCGGACAGCACGGTTGCCAGGGCAGCCGGGCCACACTGGTATTGCTGTTGCGGGAAGAAGGGTGTGTCTGTGAGTTCAATCGAAGCGGGTATGCCGGCCGGTATGTCCGCAAGCAGCTGCCTGGTTTGCAGTGGCGTTGCGCAGCCAGATAGTGCCAGCACCAATAAAAAAGCACCCGCCAGTTGGCGGGTGCTTGCAGTCTGGCACACGCCTGTCTTAATTGACCGGGTGGATGAACGGGAAGATATCTGTTGCGCCGATGACATCGGTAATAACAAACACAACAAAAATAACCAGCAGGATGCCGAGGATGTTGCCGCCGGCATCCAGTGTATCAACGTGCCGGTTGATGCGAGCCAGTTCACTGTCAGTGAGGCTGTCGATACGGCTCTTCACAAGGTCAGGGCTGACACCCAGTGCCTGCAGTTGCTGGCGGGCAGACTGTTGCTGCAGTAGTTGTTGCAG
>CAJQPV010000029.1 GCA_905480305.1 uncultured Gammaproteobacteria bacterium
TCTCATTCTGGGCTCCGGCCCGGCCGGATATACCGCGGCAATCTATGCGGCCCGCGCCAACCTCAACCCGGTACTGGTAACTGGTCTGGAACAGGGTGGGCAGCTGATGACTACGACCGAAGTGGAAAACTGGCCCGGTGGTGAGGACGGCATGCAGGGACCGCCGCTGATGGAGAACATGCGGGAGCATGCCGAGCGTTTTAACACCGAAATCATTTTTGATCACATTCACACTGTTGATCTTAAAAAAAAGCCCTACCGGCTCGAGGGTGACTCGGGTATCTATAGCTGTGATGCACTGATAATTGCGACCGGCGCTTCTGCCATGTACCTCGGCATACCTTCCGAGGAAGCATTCAAGGGAAAAGGTGTTTCTGCCTGCGCAACCTGTGACGGTTTTTTCTACAAACAACAGCCGGTGGCTGTTATTGGCGGCGGTAATACAGCTGTCGAGGAGGCGCTCTACCTGTCAAATATTGCCTCGCACGTAACCGTAGTACACCGTCGTGATGCGTTGCGCGCTGAAAAAATACTTCAGGACCGTTTGTTCAAGAAACAACAGGAAGGCATTGTCACGATTGCATGGGACAGCGTACTGGACGAAGTGCTGGGTGATGACAGCGGTGTAACCGGTATGCGCATCAGGAATGTGAAAGATGACAGCACCAGTGATGTTGAACTGATGGGCGTCTTTATTGCGATTGGACACAAACCGAATACAGGAATTTTTGATGGCCAGCTTGAGATGCACAACGGCTATATCAGGATAAACAGCGGCCTTGAAGGTAATGCGACGGCAACCAGTGTGGCAGGTGTATTCGCAGCCGGTGACGTTTGTGACCACGTTTATCGCCAGGCGGTCACCTCCGCCGGGAGCGGTTGTATGGCGGCGCTTGATGCGGAGTCATACCTTGACAACCTCGTGCAGGTAGCTGCCGGGGATTAATTACATCTGCGCTGTAAGGACTGAAAAAAGGAGCTGTCTTGCGCGCGACAATTGTTAACAATATCCATGATATCGCGGCCCCGGACTGGAACCGGGTCAGTGGTATCGATCACCCCTTTCTGCGTCACGAATTTCTTGCTGCACTGGAAACACACGGTTGTGTCGGTATAGAACAGGGCTGGGTGCCACAGCACATCGCTGTTTATGATGGTGAACAGCTTGCAGGACTCGCACCGCTCTACCTGAAAGACAATTCCTATGGCGAATTCGTTTTTGACTGGGCGTGGGCCGACGCCTACCACCGCGCCGGCCTCGCCTATTACCCCAAGCTTGTTTCCTCTATTCCTTACACACCAGTCACCGGCTCGCGTTTGCTGGTGCATCCTGAAAAACAGCGCGACAAAGTATGCCATTTGCTCATAGAAAGAGCCCGCCAGCTGATGGATGAAACAAACTGTTCCTCGTTACACTGGCTGTTCACCAGCGAGGCGGATACCAGAATGCTGGTAGAACATGATTTTATGCGCCGAACCAGTTGTCATTTTCACTGGCACAATGACAGCTACACCTCATTTGAGGATTTTCTGTCGCGGTTGAGTTCGCGCAAACGCAAGAAGATTCGGCGCGAGCGACGTTTTGTTGAAGAGGCCGATGTCCGGATTGAAATCGTACATGGCTGTGATGCAAGTACTGAACAATGGCAGGCAATGCACTGGTTCTATCGTTCAACATTTATGAAGAAATCAGGCATGCCGACGTTGACTCTGGAGTTCTTTGAGGAAATCAGCCGCACCATGGGTGATCAGGTTGTGCTGGTTTTTGCCAGTCATGAGAAACGTTACGTAGCCGGTTCGATCATGTTACGTGGTGATAAAGCTCTTTATGGCAGACACTGGGGCTGCCTGGAGGAATTTAACAGCCTGCATTTTGAGGCCTGCTACTATCAGGGCATCGAGTACTGTATTGATAACGGGCTGGCCTTGTTCGAACCCGGCGCACAGGGCGAACACAAAATCAGCCGTGGCTTTTTACCCAGTTATACCTGGTCTGCTCACCAGGTCGGCGATAATCAGTTCAGCGTGGCAATTCAACGCTACCTGCAGCAGGAACACCAGATGATGGTGGATTATCATGATACCCTGATGTTGAGTTCGCCATTCAGAAAGGCATAGCGAAACCACATGTCGCGCAATCGATCTACCATCCCTTGCTGGCTGGAACCGGATGCCAGGGAGATTATCTTTCCGGATGTCGAACTGGCTCTGCGGGATCCCGATGGCCTGCTGGCTATGGGCGGCAAGCTCTCTACTGACTGGCTGTTGCAAGCCTACCGCAAAGGCATCTTTCCATGGTATGGCCCTGGCCAGCCGATTTTGTGGTGGGCACCGGACCCTCGATTGGTGCTGTTGCCCGAAAAACTTCACATATCCCGCAGTCTTGCCAAAACCATCAGGCAGAATAAATTCTCCGTTACCCTCGACACAGCATTTTCAGATGTCATTGCCGCCTGTGCACAGGCACGTCAGGGGCAGTCAGGCACCTGGATTACCCCGGAAATGCAGGCGGCATATGTTGATTTACAACATAAAGGGCATGCCCACTCGGCAGAATGCTGGTATGACGGCAAGCTCGCCGGTGGCCTATACGGTGTTGCGATCGGCAATATTTTCTTTGGAGAATCAATGTTTACCGAACTGACTGACGCTTCAAAAGTGGCATTTGTTGCACTGGCACGTCAGCTGCAACGCTGGGGTTACGGCCTGATTGATTGCCAGGTATATACCGGGCACCTTGCCAGCCTGGGGGCAAGCATGATTGCGCGCAAGGATTTCACCGCCATACTGGATAGTGGCTGCGGGCAACCGGGGCGAGTTGCGCCATGGAGATTTGATGACCACTGAGTGCCGGTGTCAGGCCGAGAGTCATAAGAATAGCCGGAAATGGCATTTTTCTGCTCAGGAGCGGCTTCTTCCAGGATTAATTTCAGGTATAATTCCGCGATTAACACAACAGGATCTACTTGGGTATATGGCAAAAGAAGAACACATCGAAATGGAAGGCACGGTTACCGAGGCGCTTCCCAACACCATGTTCAGGGTTGAACTTGAAAATGGGCACGTGGTAACTGCACATATTTCCGGAAAAATGCGCAAACATTACATTCGGATTTTACGTGGCGACAAAGTGACCGTTGAGTTGACACCCTATGATCTGAGCAAGGGACGTATTACCTACCGGGCTCGTTAACAGAGAATTGGCGCGATCGCGCCATTCCGGCATCTGTTTCCTAGTGGACTTTTTCCTTCCCCTTTATTTCAAAGGACAGCTGGTCTTCACCAAGGTGAATAATGAGATGGCCACCGTGTGCGAGCTCGCCAAACAGTAATTCTTCGGCCAGTGGCTTCTTGATGTACTGCTGTATCGTCCTTGCCATCGGGCGTGCACCCATCTTTGGATCATAACCACGCTCAGCCAGCCAGATGCGGGCATCAGCATCAACCTCAATAGTTACATTCTGTTCCTGTAATTGCGCTTCCAGTTCGAAAATAAACTTGTCGACAACCCGGCTGATGTGGTCCGGCCCAAGCGCATTAAACTGCACGATGGCATCAAGACGATTCCTGAACTCGGGGGTGAACAGTCGCTTGATAGCTTCCATTGCATCCGAGGAATGATCCTGACGGGTGAAGCCAATGGATGCCCGGCTGGAGTCCTGTGCGCCGGCATTGGTTGTCATGATAATGGCAACATTTCTAAAGTCTGCCTTGCGACCGTTGTTGTCAGTCAGGGTGCCATGATCCATTACCTGCAACAGCAGGTTAAATACATCCGGATGGGCCTTTTCGACTTCGTCGAGCAACAGCACCACATGAGGATTTTTGGTGATCGCCTCGGTAAGCAAGCCTCCCTGGTCATAGCCGACATAACCCGGGGGCGCACCAATCAGGCGTGAAACTGTGTGACGTTCCATATACTCGGACATATCAAAGCGCACCAGTTCCAGCCCCATGATTCTTGCGAGCTGACGGGTAACTTCCGTTTTACCCACACCTGTAGGCCCGGCAAACAGGAAAGACCCGATCGGTTTGTCTTCATTTCCAAGTCCGGAGCGTGCCATTTTTATCGCGGCTGACAAGGTTTCAATGGCGTCATCCTGCCCGTAAACGACCATTTTCAGATCGCGTTCAAGGTTGCGTAAACCTTCCTTGTCGGATGCGGAGACGGTTTTCTCGGGTATGCGCGCCATCTGGGAAATAACATGCTCAATCTCGCGTATGCCGACAGTCTTTTTACGCCGCGAAGGCGGTAACAGGCGTTGCCCTGCACCGGCTTCGTCGATAACGTCTACAGCCTTGTCAGGGAGATGGCGATCATTGATGTAGCGGTCAGCCAGTTCAGCGGCACTGCGTAATGCACGCGCTGAATACTTGATCTTGTGATGTTCTTCAAAGCGCGTTTTCAGACCCTTGAGAATATCGATGGTTTCTTCGACGCTGGGCTCTTTGATATCGACTTTCTGGAAACGGCGCGTCAGCGCATGGTCCTTCTCGAAAATACCCCGGTATTCCTGAAAAGTGGTAGAGCCGATGCATTTGAGTTCACCGGAAGCCAGCATCGGTTTCATCAGGTTGGAGGCATCCATGACACCACCGGATGCTGCGCCGGCACCAATAATGGTGTGGATTTCGTCAATAAAGAGTATCGATCCTTCTTCTTTTCGTAACTGGTTGAGGACGGCCTTGAAGCGTTTTTCAAAATCTCCCCGGTACTTGGTTCCCGCAACCAGCGCACCAAGGTCAAGTGCGTAGAGCGTGCAGTTGAGCAATACATCCGGCACCTCTCCCTCAACAATCATTTTCGCCAGGCCTTCTGCGAGTGCCGTCTTGCCTACTCCTGCCTCGCCAACAAACAGTGGATTGTTCTTGCGGCGCCGGCACAGGATCTGGATGGTTCGCTGGACCTCCGCGCGTCTTCCAATCAGCGGATCGATCTTTCCCTGTGCAGCCTGTTCATTAAGGTTAACAGCAAAGGTTTCCAGCGGTTGCTTCGCTGTTGAATCAGCAGTTTCTGTCTGTTCGCTATTCTCGGTATTTTCTTCGGGCTGGTCATACACCTTGGAGATACCATGTGAAATATAATTAACGACATCAAGACGCGTGATATTCAGCTTGTTCAGAAAGTACACCGCCTGTGATTCCTGTTCGCTGAAAATCGCCACCAGCACGTTGGCGCCGGTCACTTCAGTTTTATCAGATGACTGCACGTGAAAAACAGCACGTTGCAGTACACGCTGAAAACCCAGCGTTGGCTGGGTTTCGCGCGTGTCATCTTCGGAAAGTTTTGGTGTTGTTTCTTCCAGGAAAATGCCGACGTCCTGCTTGAGTTGTTCGAGGTTTCCACCGCAGGCGCGCAGCACTTCTACCGCTGAAGGATTACCGAGCAAGGCATAGAGCAGGTGCTCTACGGTCATGAACTCGTGATTTTTCTCGCGCGCTTCCTTGAAGGCGAGGTTCAATGTAAATTCAAGTTCTTTGCTCAGCATGTCAGTTCTCCGTCAGAAAAACTACGCTTCTTCCATATTGCACATCAGCGGGTGCTGATGGCGTTGCGAATACTCGTTCACCTGTGCAACCTTTGTCTCTGCAATTTCGTAAGTGAAAATACCGCAGACGCCCTTGCCCTGGGTATGAACCTGTAGCATGACGCGGGTCGCTTTTTCACGATCAAGTCCAAACAGCTTTTCCAGCATGGTCACTACAAATTCCATTGGCGTGTAGTCATCATTCAGCAAAACCACCTTGTACAGGGATGGTTCTTTCAGTTCAGGGCGGGCTTCCTGTAATGCCAGCCCCTCGTCCCCTCGGTGTTCTTTCTGGTCACTCATAATCAGTCATTAGCTTATCAAATGCAGCGGGATTCTACCTGGAGCAGTCATTTTATCACTGATATTGACAACTTACAGGCATGAAAAATTCATAATGAGCGGATTTTTCCGCCACGGCAGAGACTTTGTCCCTGATTTGTGGATCGGCATATTTTGGCTATCCTTGAAAATCCGGAGATGTGATGCGCGCAACACCTTTGCACCTGTAACATCAGCACCAGCCCATAAAAAAAGCCCCTGCAGCAGCAGGGGCTTCCGGCTTTCAAGACTACCCGTTAAATCAGGCAGAATCTATATCCCTAGAGCTCTTCGCCGGAACCCTGGATCAGGGCCTCTTCAATCGCACCCGGTGAACACATGATGCTCATGAATGTAGCGCCAGTCTCACTTGCCATCATCGGCAGATGCGGCCAGTTGATGGCGATACGGAAACGGGCGAACAGTGCATAGGCAGTACCGTCAGAGACAACGATTTCGTATGGCAGGTGAGCAGTTGAACGAGGTGAAGCCTTGTCAATGCGGCTCATAATGTACTCGTCACTACTGCAGTCATCAGGACCGGTTCCCTTGAGCGCCACACCGATAACAGACTCGTCCTTGCCCGGAATGTCAATCTGGTAGACCTTGGTGGCACCACCCTTGCCTGCCGCCAGTGCGGCGTTAACAGCCTTGAGCGCTTCTGCCTGGCTGTCATATTCGGCCAGTTCACTGGGATCATCGAAGTATTCCATCATGACAGTGTAGTGGTATTTACCCAGATCCTCTGCAGTCAGGTTCTTCTCCGAGCCAAAATCCTTCTCTGCA
>CAJQPV010000030.1 GCA_905480305.1 uncultured Gammaproteobacteria bacterium
GTGGATCACGCCGGTACCTGGCGGGGTTGGCCCGATGACAGTGGCGACACTACTGGAAAATACCCTGTATGCCGCAGAAGAGTTGCACAGTTAACTGCGACGCCAACTGGTACCGGCAGCACCATCCTCAAGAATAATACCCGCCGCATCAAGTTCATATCTGATTCTGTCAGCTTCAGCCCAGTCCTTGTCGGTACGTGCAATGATTCTGCGCGCAATCAGATCTTCTACTGCTTCAGCAGAAATAGCGCCCTCTCCTGCATCTCCGGTGCAAGCGGATGCCGTCAGATAGGCTTCAGGGTCATCCTGTATCAGGCCGAGAACAGCACCGAGACTGTTCAGACAGGTGGCAAGCATAGCCGCCCTGAGGAGATCGGTGTCGCGACATTTGTTGATTTCCCTGGCAATTTCAAACAGTACAGCAATGGCTTCCGGCGAATTGAAATCGTCATCCATCGCATTATGGAAAGCGGCCTTGTACGGTTCGCAAAGCGAATCATTAGTCTCTGAAAGGGTGATACCTCGCAACGCTGTATATAGACGCGTCAAAGCCGCCTTGCTGTTGTCGAGATTTTCCCGGGAATAATTGAGTGGACTGCGATACTGGCTGGCAAGAATAAAATAACGAATCTCTTCAGCCCGGTAAATTTTCAGTATTTCCCTTACCGTGAAAAAGTTGCCCAGTGATTTGGACATTTTTTCATCAGCTACCCGAACAAAACCGTTATGCATCCAGTAATTCACGAAATGCTCACCGGTTGCTGCCTCAGCCTGGGCAATTTCATTTTCATGGTGAGGGAACTTGAGATCCATGCCACCACCGTGAATGTCAAAATGTGCGCCCAGACATTGGGTCGACATCGCGGAACATTCTATATGCCAACCGGGACGGCCGTTCCCCCAGGGTGATGGCCAGCTTGGCTCTTCCGGTTTTACTGTTTTCCAAAGTACGAAATCCAGCGGATCATCCTTTGATTCATCAACCGCCACACGTGCACCGGCCTGCAAATCTTCGAGCTGCTTTCCGGAAAGCACACCATAGTTTTCAAACCGGCTGACGTCGTAATAAACATCTCCATTGCTCCCCTGATAGGCATAGCCTTTTCCAATCAGGGTCTCAATCATCTTGATAATGTCACCCATTGAAGACGTGGCTCGCGGCTCCATGTCTGGAGGCCTGACACCAAGCGCGGCAGCATCCTCATTCATGATGTCGATAAACCTTGCTGTCAGCGCGTGAATATCCTCGTTATTTTCGTTGGCACGCTGGATTATCTTGTCATCAACATCCGTGATATTGCGGACATAGGTAACGTCATAGCCCAGCGCACGCAAATAGCGAACAACGACGTCAAATACCACCATGACGCGCGCATGACCAAGGTGGCAGTAGTCATATACGGTCATGCCGCATACGTACATTCGCACCTTGCCCTCATCTATCGGAACAAAGGTATCTTTTTGATTAGTCAGCGTGTTATAGATTTTAAGCATTCGTGAAGATCATCCTGCAATAAAACTGTGCGGCAGATAATAGTGCCTAAACCCTACAACTGAAAGTCATTCCAGGCAGATAATATAAGCTGCCTGCTCAGGGACTTGTAAACAGCGCCAGAGCTTATATCATTGGCGCTCTGATTTTTTTCAAACCGGAGTTCCGCATGAAACAGTTAGCCGGCCTCGTAATGGCCATTACCGTCGCTGTTGCACCTGCAACCGGCCTTACCCAGGACAATTCAACCAGCAAACAAGGAGCAGACATGGTTACAGTCACCATGGAAACCAACAAAGGTGTTATTACCCTCGAACTCGACAGGGAAAAAGCACCCGATTCAGTCGAAAATTTCGTTACCTATGCCAAATCAGGTCACTATGACGGCACAATCTTCCATCGAGTCATCCCCGGCTTCATGATTCAGGGCGGCGGTTTTGACTCCAGCATGAAGCAAAAAGAAACCAACCCCCCGATTAAAAACGAGGCGGCAAACGGACTCAAGAATGACAAGGGTACTGTTGCCATGGCACGAACCAATGTGCCGGACTCCGCCACATCACAGTTTTTTATTAATGTGAAAGATAATGACTTTCTTAATCACACCTCGCCGACACCACAGGGCTGGGGTTATGCGGTATTCGGCAAGGTAACGGACGGCATGGATGTGGTTGAGTCCATTGAAAACGTTGCTACCGCCAACAAGGGTGGACAACAGGATGTACCTGTCTCCGACGTAATTATCGAAAAAGTCACCGTACAGGAATAGCGTAACTGCGCTTCCACTAGCATGCCGGGCACTCTGTTCATTTCAGATCTTCATCTGGATCCGGAGCGCCCGGCTGTTACAGAACTGTTTCTGGATCTACTCAATACCCGTGCACGTAACACCGATGCAATCTACATCCTCGGCGATTTGTTCGAGGCATGGATAGGAGATGATGATCACAGCCCCATGAACCAGACGGTATGCATGGGACTAAGCGACTGCGCTTCCGCAGGCGTACCGGTATTTGTCATGCATGGTAACCGGGACTTTCTGCTGGGCGAGGAATTTGCAAAAGCCAGCAGCTGCACCCTGCTTGATGACCCCGCCCTGATCGATCTCTACGGCACGCCAACGCTGCTCATGCATGGCGACATGCTGTGCACCGATGACACCGAATACATGTCCTTCCGGCGCATGGTGCGTGATCCGCAGTGGCAGGCTGAACTACTCTCCAAATCTCTTCAGGAACGCCAGATGATAGCCAGCGGCATGCGTAACCAGAGCCGGCAACAGACTGGTGGAAAACCGGAATCGATAATGGACGTTAATGACGAGGCAGTCAGAGAGGTGATGTCGACTTACAATGTGCAACGCTTGATACATGGACACACACACCGCCCGGCCGTTCACGACCTGCTACTGGCGGATACGCCTGCGCAAAGAATTGTACTGGGAGACTGGTATGAACAGGGAAGTTTGCTGGAATGTACTTCCAGTGGCTGCAGGCTGGAAGCCCTGGCGCTGTAAAAGACAGTGGAGCTGTTGAAGTCAACGGCTGTCCGCCTGTATATTGGGATAAAACAGAGGAATAAGCTCATGATGTATCAAAGAATAATTGCGCTGTGTATGACAGGAATTATTTCATCACTACTGACCACAGGCACAGCTGCAGTAGAGGCTGTCCGCACAGAAGCTGTAGAAGATTACGTCGAGGAGCAGCAGCCGGCTTCCGTAAGTGTTACCACAAAGACCTTCACCACGGCTATCGTTGATGGTAAACCTGCGGACGATCTGAGGGCATTTGAGAATACCGTCGATACGATTTATTTTTACACGGTACTGGAAGGACTCAAGGGACAGGCTGTCACGCACCGCTGGAAATATGCCGGTCACGTCATTTCCAATGCAGACATTTCTGTCACGGATGATCCTTTTTCAACGTGGTCGAGTAACAAAATTGAACCCAACTGGACCGGTTTCTGGACCGTACAGGTGCTGGACAAAAACAGTGAGGTGATCGGTTTCGGAACATTTCAATACGACCACACCCGCAACGTGCAGATGGACCCGAGTTTAAAAGCCGGGACTGGTGGCAAAGGCGGTGGAGGTGGAGGCTGGGGCTGGGGTCGTGGCCGGGGATGGGGCTGGTAGCTTATTGTCCCGGACTGAATCGGGCATAGCCGGCAGGCAGTTTAAACAGTGTCAGCGGCATTGCCTCATCGTCACTAAAATCGACCAGTGATTTTTTGTAGCCGCTGCTATCCCACTCCTGCAAAGGCAACCCGTACTGCAGATGCCATGCTGGCGCATAAGCGTAACGTGATAAAAAACAAGGTGTTTGCATGTTCAGCGGCACAGCCTGCATGTTGTTCAACTGCCTGTCAGCCAGTAATTCAGCGAACTCGGCCATAGCGGCAACGGCTGTTTCCAGTACGCCAGACACCGTAACTGACTGAAAACACGTTTCACCGTTGGCGAGATATTGCAGATGTTCCGGTTGATTTCCGGCAATCATCGGCGCCTCTTTATCAGGCGTACGAATTACAGTGAGATTAATATCTGCCGGAAGTGTTGCATCATTAGGACTGTTTTCAATCACCATAATGCTACCATCTTCATGACTGACGCTGAAAATCGTCTTTTCGTGGCGATCAAGTAATACAAAATCACTTTCCGCATAACCATCATCAAGTCTTAAAAATTCGGGACTGACCAGCACCCTTACCGGGTAAAGATCGGTGCCAGCTTCTTGCTCCTCGTAGAAAAGCATACTCACCTGTGTCGTGTTTTCCAGGGCCGCAGTTGCAGGCAGATCAGCCGGTTTGTCACAGGCGCTTGCCAGAAAAGCCGTGCATAGCAGGAAACAAGCAATTTTTCGTTTATCCATTAGACTCTCATTGCGTTGCGTCATATACAGAAAGCAGTCTGTTTATCCAGATACATACTGTTAATTATATCTGCAAGGCAGCTAAACCACGTGCCAGATCGGCCTGCAGATCCTGCTCCGACTCCAGGCCTACCGCCAATCGAACAAGACCATCAGAAATACCCGCCGCTTGTCGCTGTTCCGGAGTCAGGCGACCGTGTGTGGTCGTGGCCGGATGTGTCACCGTGCTCTTTGCATCGCCCAGATTGGCGGTAATGGAAAATATGCGTAATGCATCAATAAAACGCCATGCCTGTGATTGCCCACCCTTTAGCTCAAAGGAAACTATGCCACCGTAATCAGTTTGTTGCCTTGCCGCCAATTCATGTTGTGGATGGGATTGTAGCCCAGGGTGATTGACGCGGGATACCTCGGGATATTGCTCCAGCCAATGTGCCAGTGACAGGGCACTGCTGCAGTGTGCCCGCATGCGCAGAGTCAGTGTCTCCAGTCCTTTTAGAAATACCCATGCATTAAACGGACTCATGGTCGGGCCGGCAGTCCTGAGAAAACCGTATACCTCCTTGCCGACCAGCTCACTGTCACCCACTACCGCCCCGCCAACACAGCGACCCTGGCCATCAAGATATTTGGTCGCCGAGTGAATAACTATATCCGCCCCCAGAGACAGTGGCTGCTGTAAAGCGGGGGTACAAAAACAGTTATCAACCACCAGCAGGCAATTATTTTTTTTCGCCAGCCCCGCAAGAGACTGTATATCAGCAATCTCCGTGAGTGGATTGGACGGCGTTTCCAGAAACAGCAAGCGTGTTTCCGGACGCACTGCTGCTTCCCATGCAGAATTGTCGACAAGTGGCACAAACGTGGTATCAATACCAAAACGTGCCAGGTAGTTGGTAAATAACGCTGTCGTGGTCCCGAAAATACTATGCGAAGATACGATATGATCACCGCTTTTCAGCAAGGCTGCGCAGGTCGCAAGTATTGCTGCCATACCCGATGACGTAGCAACACAACTCTCCCCTCCTTCAAGTGAGGCAAGGCGCTGTTCAAACGTTCTTACTGTTGGATTGGTGAAACGGGAGTAGATATTTCCAGGTTGATCGCCGGAAAAACGTGCAGCCGCCGAGGCGGCACTGTCAAACACATAACTGGAGGTTGGAAATATTGCTTCCGAATGTTCGCCTTCAGCAGTGCGTAACTGTCCTGCGCGTACCGCCCGTGTTTCAAAATCAAATTCTTCATAATCCGACATGACCAAGTCTCTCCTGCCTCAGCGGCGATTACCTTGCTGTTAGTTCTTCACCGGGCATAAAAAAACCCGCCATCAGAAAAACGCGGGCAGGTGCCGTCGCTTTAGCTGAATTTATCAGGCGCCCGCAAGCGGAAATCAAATCGGCGCAATCAACGGTGAGACTAGATGAGGTACAACCGCCTGTCAATACAGAGACTCGTCAGTGCTCAGGCGGAGTTATACATGTCGATCACTTCGTCATCGTTATTTCTGCGTTCGTCCTTGGCCGCATCACTGCGTGAGGACTGCAGTATATTCAGATAATTCTCATCAATATCGCCGGTGATGTAGTTGCCAGTAAAAACCGAATCGTCAAATCCGTCAATATCCGGCCTGCCTTTCCTGACAGCCTCTATCAGGTCCTCAAGGTCCTGAAACAGCAACCAGTCAGCCCCGATTTCCCGGCACACCTCTTCGTCTGTACGGCCATGTGCAATCAACTCATCGCTGTTGGGCATATCTATGCCGTATACATTCGGAAATCGTACCGGCGGCGCAGCAGAAGCAAAGTACACTTTTTTCGCACCCGCCTCTCTCGCCATTTCGATAATCTGGGATGATGTTGTGCCACGTACGATTGAATCATCCACCAGCAAGACATTTTTACCGTTGAATTCAAGATCAATGGCATTCAGCTTTTGACGAACCGATTTTTTTCGCTGCTGCTGCCCTGGCATGATAAAGGTACGCCCGATATAGCGATTCTTTATAAACCCCTCACGGTATTTCAGGCCCAGGTTGTTAGCCAGTTGCAGCGCTGAGGTGCGGCTGGTATCCGGAATAGGGATGACTACATCAATATCGTGATCAGGTCGTACCCGGCGTATCTTGTCAGCGAGTTTCTCACCCATGCGCAAGCGCGCCTTGTAGACCGACACATCGTCGATAATGGAATCGGGACGTGCCAGATAAACGTATTCAAAAATACACGGCTTGACTAACGGATTTTCCGCGCATTGCCGGGTATGCAACTGTCCATCAAGCGTGATAAAGACAGCTTCACCAGGTGCCACATCACGCACCAGCTCATAACCCAGGCCATCAAGAGCAACACTTTCAGAGGCCATCATATAGTTGGTGCCTTGCGGTGACTCCTGCTTGCCAAAAACGAGCGGACGAATACCGAAGGGATCCCGAAACGCAACCACACCATACCCGGTAATCATGGCAACGGCTGCATAGGCACCCTGGCAACGTTTATGCACACCGGCCACCGCACTGAATACGTCATCAACCTTCATTTTCAGCTTGCCCTGTTGTTGTAACTCATGGGCAAGCACATTCAGCAGGATTTCCGAGTCTGAATCGGTATTGATTTGGCGCAGATCGTCCTGAAACAGCTCCTGCTTTAATTTGTCTGAATTCGTCAGGTTGCCATTGTGTGCCAGGCTGATTCCGTACGGTGAATTGACATAGAATGGCTGCGCTTCGGCAGAACTTTCGCAACCGGCAGTCGGATAGCGCACATGACCGATTCCCATGTTGCCGTACAGTCGCAACATATGACGGGTATGAAAAACGTCACGCACCAGCCCGTTATTCTTGCGCAGGTGCAAGCGCCCGCCTTCACAGGTGATGATACCTGCCGCATCTTGCCCGCGATGTTGCAGCACAGTCAGCCCATCATAAATCGCCTGATTTACAGGGCTGCGCGCAACCATACCAATAATGCCACACATAGGTTATTTCCGGATTCAGGCGTAGCTAATATTGTCGGCAATTTCCGCAGGCAGGAAACTCCGCATCCACACGGCAAAGTTTTCAAAATAGCCAAGAAACTGTGAATCCTGCCACCAGGGATCCTGTGGCAAGGGTGTTAATCCGGCAAGCAACACCAGAATTGCCACGATGACCGCGCCACGTGCGACACCAAAAATAACGCCCAGCATTTTATCTGTGCCTGTCAGTCCGGTCTTGTCTACCAGTTTACCTGCCAGGTAATTAACCAGGGCACCGATCAACAGTACAGAGATGAAGAGAATGGCAAACGCGGCCACCTTTTGAGCAGAAGGCACTGCAATCCATTGAGACAACACGGTGGCCAGCTCTTCATAGAAGGCCATCGCCACCCACAGCGCTATCAGCCAGCTCACCAGCGCCAGCGCCTCCTTCACAAAGCCGCGAAACAGGCTGAGAATCGCAGATAATGCGATCAGTGAAATTATCACTACATCAATCCAGGCAATTGCCATAGCTACCTCTTACGTGTCCAGCCAGCATTTACCAGCCTGTTTATTAAAGTGTGGTATCCAGAAGTGTCATTTTACCAGATATGGCGGGCACTGCCATGAAGTTTTATTACCGACAGCGGCGTCATCTAGCCGGGATATTCAACAACCATCCCCTTCAGCTGTTGCCCGGATTTGAGACTGGCAGCCTGTTTCTCGGCATCTGCACGTGTCGCTGACGGCCCTACCAGCACCCTGTAGGCGCGCTTGTTACCAATCTCGATTTCTTGCAATTTTGCCTTGAAACCACTCGCAACCAGCCGGTCTTGCAGGCCTTTTGCATTCATTTCCTGCCCGAAACTACCCACCTGTACGAACCAGCCCTTGAACGATTTTGATAGCGCAGCAGCAGATGGCGCTGGTTTTGCCGGCGGCCTCGTCGTTGTTTCACTCTTGACCGGTTTAGTGGCAGGCGCCGGTGGCGCTGCAACAGGCTTGATGGTTTTTGTAACAGGCTGCTCGCCGGTTAGCGGCGTTTCTTCAACTTCAACTTCAGTGGCAGCCGGTTGTTCGTCAACTTGCACAGGCGGTGGCAGCACCAGCTCCATATCCGCACGGTAATCCAGTTGTGGCTTGTCCGGCAGACTGTGGCTGCGTGGCGTCCATTCATCATCAGGACCTTCAAGAATTATCGGTATAAAAATAACCGCCAGTGAGACAAGCACAACCGCGCCAATCAGTCTTTGTTTCAATATTTGCTCCATGTTAAATCCGGAATCCCCGCCCGAAACCGTTTTTCAGCTGTGCGCCTGACTATACATGACTTTCCAATGCTTCTGCCACAGTCACAAAGGAGCCGGTGACGACAATCCTGTCTCCGCTGCAGGCATCGGATTGAGCCTGCCGAAGTGCGGCGGCCGTATCCGGAAAACAGTGCACCTTGCCGTCAGCTGGCAGGCAACCCATTCGCCCTCGCAGACTGGCGGCCGGCAAACCGCGATCGCTGCCAGGCGTAACGAGATACCAGTAGTCAATTACCTCCTCCAGCGCCCTGGTGAACTGTTCAACATCCTTATCATCCAGCATTCCAAGTACCAGGAAATTTTCACCCGTGACCGGGTTGTCACGGAGAACCCGGGTCAGACGTCCGGCACTGGCGGTATTATGTGCCACATCAAAAACCAGTTCGACTGCACCGCTGAATATCTGGCAACGCCCGTCCAGCTTCACTGCTTGCAGCCCCTGTTCCATGGCCTCCCGGCTTACCGGGTATTTATCTGCCAGCACCTCCAGCACCATCAGCACTCCGGCAGCATTATCAAGCTGGTGTTGCCCCGCCAGTGCAGGTAATGGCAACTCCTTAATACTACTGCTAACACCTTGCCAGCTCCAACTGGCCCCCGAACGCTGATAGCAATATTCTGCGCCCAGGCAATACCAGTTCGCTTTCAGTTCACGAGCCCTGTTTTCAATACTGTCTGGCGGGTTCGCATCTGAGCATATTGCCGGACGAGCAGCGCGTAGAATACCGGCTTTCTCAAATCCGATCGATTCCCGGTCAGTACCCAGCCAGGCACTGTGGTCGATGTCAATCGAGGTGATCAGCGCAACATCACTGTCCAGAATATTCACCGCATCAAGACGCCCACCCAGTCCGACTTCCAGTATTACGATACCCGGTGATCGCTGTTTGAACAGTTGCAGGGCAGCCAATGTTCCAAATTCAAAATACGATAAACTGACAGAGCCACGGGCGCTATCAACAGCTGCAAACGCCGAACACAGTGAGAGGTCATCAATCTGCTGCCCGTTTATGCGAATACGCTCGTTGTAACGCTGTAAATGCGGTGAAGTATAGGTACCGGTTTGGTAGCCGGCAGCCAGCAGCACCGACTCAAGCATTGCCACACTGGAACCCTTGCCATTGGTCCCGGCAACCGTGACAACAGTAAAATCAGGCTGCCGCAACTGCAGTCGATCGGCAACGCTGGCGACGCGCTCCAGCCCGAGGTCTATTTTGTGCGGATGCAGGGTTTCCTGCCATGCAAGCCAGTCAGAGAGAGTATTAAAACGTGGCATAAAAAAAACCGGTCAAGGCTGCTTTTTGATGCTCAGGCGTGAACAGGTTCAGGCTGATAAAAAGATGCTGCCGGTTATTCGAATTTTCAGTCAGCTGCTGCTGTAGAGGGTTGATCTGTCAGCATGGCAATCAGGCTGCCAATTTTTTCACTCATTTCGCGGCGATCAACGATCATGTCAATTGCACCATGTTCCAGCAAAAATTCGCTGCGTTGAAAACCTTCAGGGAGTGTTTCACGTACGGTTTGCTCTATAACCCGCGGGCCGGCAAACCCGATCAGCGCCCGCGGCTCAGCAATATTCAGGTCACCCAGCATCGCGAAACTGGCAGAGACTCCGCCCATTGTCGGGTCGGTGAGAACAGAAATATAAGGAATGCCTGCTTCTGACAACTTTGCCAGTGTGGCACTGGTCTTGGCCATTTGCATCAGGGAAAACAACGCCTCCTGCATGCGTGCGCCACCACTGGCTGAAAAACAGATCAGCGGCCATCTGTTTTTCAGGCAAAGTTCTGCTGCCCTGACAAAACGCTCGCCAACGACCGCACCCATGGAACCGCCCATGAATCTGAACTCGAAGGCCAGTGCTACAACCGGCAAGCCCTGCAAAGTACCTTGCATGGATACCAGCGCATCTTTCTCACCGGTAGCCTTCTGTGCTGCATTCAGGCGATCGCGGTATTTCTTGCTATCCCTGAATTTGAGTACATCAACCGGTTCCAGGCCGGCATCAAGCTCCTTCTGGGAACCATCATCAAGAAACATCTGTAACCGCAGACGCGCACCTATGCGCATATGGTGACTGCACTTCGGACAGACATCAAAATTTCTTTCCAGCTCGGAGCGGTACAGAACCGCTGCACAGCTGTCACATTTGATCCACAGCCCCTCGGGCACGGTACCTTTGTTACCGCCGACGGTGCGAATCTTTGAGGGGACAAGTTTGCTAAACCAGCTCATATTATGGATTGTACCTGTTCATCTGTTACGACAGGAACCCCGTCGTCAGGACGTTTTATCAATCGCCGCACGCAGCTCGGACACGGTTGCCGCCAGTGTGGAGGGAATCCGGTCTGGCTGGTCAGCAAGGGCGGCCAGTTGGCTGACCAGCACGCTGCCAACAATTACCGCATCTGCAATCCTGGCTACCTGGGCGGCCGATTCTCCGTCACGAATACCAAATCCCACTCCGACGGGCAGATCGGTATATTTTCTTAGCTCATTGAGCTTACTGGAAACTGAAGACACATCAAGGTGACTGGCACCGGTCACACCCTTGAATGATACGTAGTAAATAAACCCGCTGGCGATCTCACTGACCTTGCGCATGCGGGACTCGTCACTGGTCGGTGCCAGCAAAAAGATGCTGTCAATGTCGACGGCCTTCATGGCCGCGCTAAAATCTGTTGCCTCTTCCGGAGGCAAATCGACTGTCAATATGCCATCAACACCTGCTGCGGCGGCGGCGCTTGCAAATTCAGTGTATCCCCAGACCTCAACAGGGTTAAGGTAGCCCATCAGGATGACCGGTGTAGTCGTGTCCTGCTGACGGAATTCACGCACCATATCGAGCACCTGGTGCAAGCTGACGTGGTGGCTGAGCGCACGTTCGCAGGCGGCCTGAATCACAGGCCCGTCTGCCATAGGATCAGAAAATGGCACCCCGAGTTCCAGCAAATCTGCGCCGGCTGCGACCATCGCATGCAGTAAAGGGACGGTGACATCCGGCTGCGGGTCTCCGGCAGTGACAAACGGAATTAATGCCTTGCGATTTTGTGATTTCAGTTCCGCAAAACGTACTTCAATCCGGCTCATAACTTGATACCCTCAAGTGCCGCGACGGTGTTTACATCCTTGTCACCCCGACCAGACAGGTTCACTACAATGATCTGCTCCTTGTCCATGCCGGCAGCAAGCTTTTCCGCATAGGCCAGCGCATGGCTGGTTTCCAGCGCCGGCATAATGCCTTCAGTACGTGTCAGTGAGTGAAATGCGCTCATAGCTTCTGAATCTTTAATAGCAACGTAGGTGGCACGACCACTGTCTTTCAGCCAGGCGTGCTCCGGACCGACCCCCGGGTAATCCAGCCCTGCCGAGATTGAATGTGTTTCGATAATCTGCCCGTCACGATCTTCCATCAGGTAAGTACGATTGCCATGCAACACACCCGGACTGCCGGCGCATAACGGTGCCGCATGCCGTCCTGTTTCCACGCCGTCTCCACCCGCCTCCACACCGTAAATCGCGACCTCGTTATCTTCAATAAACGGATGGAACAGCCCGATTGCGTTGGAGCCGCCGCCGACGCAGGCAACCAGCGCGTCCGGTAAACGCCCTTCCATCGCCAGAATTTGCTGTCGCGTTTCGCGCCCTATAATAGCCTGGAAATCCCGTACCATGGCCGGATACGGATGCGGACCGGCAACGGTACCGATAATGTAAAAGGTGTTGTCAATATTGGTGACCCAGTCGCGCATGGCTTCATTCAGGGCATCCTTCAATGTCCTGGAGCCCGATTCAACCGATACCACGGTGGCTCCCAGCAAGCGCATGCGATACACATTGATCGCCTGGCGCTCTATGTCTTCGGCGCCCATGTACACCACGCACTCTACGCCCATACGGGCCGCGACAGTTGCCGAGGCGACGCCATGTTGTCCGGCTCCGGTCTCGGCAATAATGCGGGTCTTGCCCATGCGCCTGGCAAGCAGTGCCTGCCCGACGGTATTGTTGATCTTGTGAGCACCGGTATGGTTGAGATCCTCACGCTTCAGGTAAATACGCGCACCGCCAATCATGGAGCTCCAGCGTTCTGCAAAATACAACGGCGACGGCCGCCCGACAAAATGTGCCAGATCCCGATCAAGCTCAGCCTGGAATTCCGGATCACACATATATTTCTGATAGGCCGCATTCAGTTCATCCAGCGGTGCCATCAGCGTCTCCGATACAAAGCGCCCGCCGTATTTACCAAAGTGCCCGCGCTCGTCTGGAAGCGCGCTGGAAGATGCTGTGTTATCAGCCGCGTTGGTCACTGTTCATTACTCCTTTCAAAAAAGCTGCAATTTTGTCAGCGGACTTGATACCTTTTGATGACTCAACTCCACTGCTGACATCGACAGCGTAAGGGCGGGTTGTATGAATCGCCTGTGCTACGTTTGCAGGTGTCAGACCGCCTGCGAGAATCACCGCAGCGGGCGGATGTTCTGGCACCTGTTTCCAGTCAAAGGTCACACCACCCCCGCCATGCGTTTGCGGCTGCGCTGCATCCAGTATAAACCCCGAAGCATCAGGATAACCGTGCATGCATGACAAAACATCAACATCATCAGCAACTGCAATTGATTTTATGAATGGTACCCCAAACTGGTTGCATTTATCATTGGTCTCACTGCCGTGAAACTGCAGCAGCCCCAGGGGAACACCAGCCAGCGTTGATCTGACCTCATCAGGCTCAGGATTAACAAACAAGCCCACGATGGTTACCAATGGAGCAACCACAGCCGTGATGGCGCGTCCCTGCTCGATTGTTATGGCACGCGGGCTGGCAGCATAGAAAACCAGCCCAAGCGCGTCGGCGCCATGGTCAACTGCAGCGCGCGCATCTTCTACACGGGTAATACCGCAAATTTTAACGCGGGTACGCTGCATCAACGTCTGGTCCTCAAGCGAATAAGGGAATAAAGCTACTAGCCTGCATGACAATCGGGCCGATCAGGACAGCACTACAAATGTAACAGATAAAGGCTACTGTAGTGAAGCGAGCCACTATTAACTCACACGAAGGCAGGCACCCGGGAGCTTGCGGGTAAGCCAAATTGCCGAGGATAGCGGACAGCCACCAGATACAGCCCTCCCGGCGGGCCGTTCATGCCACTGAGTCGGCGGTCTTTTGCCTCAAGCACCTCGGCTACCCAGCCCGGCGACTGCTGGCCGCGCCCAACAGCGATTAGCACACCGGCGATGCAACGCACCATATGGTGCAGGAAAGCATTGGCCATTACATCAAGGTAGATAAAGTCACCGCTAGCAGATACTTCAAGGTGAGAGATGGTGCGCACCGGACTGTGGGCCTGGCAGGCCACCGCCCGAAAAGAGGTAAAGTCGTGTTCACCGCGCAGGTAGCTGGCAGCGGTTTGCATGCTGACGACATCAAGTTGCGCATATATCGGACAGACACGGTTCCTCAGCAAGGGAGAATTTACCCGGTGGTTATGAATGATGTAGCGATAGTGCCTCTCGGTAGCACCAAAACGGGCATGAAACGACGCGTCTACCGGATGCGCCCACTGTACCCTGACATCTTCAGGCAAATGAGCGTTGGCACCCCGCCGCCAGCCATCCATGGCACGCGCTGCTTCAGAATCAAAATGAACCACCTGTCCGGTCGCATGAACCCCGGTATCGGTGCGGCCGGCACACACCACCTCGACCGGGTGATCGGCAACGACTGACAGTGCTTTCTCTACGCAGGCCTGCACCGTGCGACCCTCAGGCTGACGTTGCCAGCCAAAAAAATCGCTGCCGTCATATTCGATGCCAAGTGCAATACGCATTATCAGGAACAGTCACTCAGATACTCAGATAAACAGCGGCACCCAGACCGGCAGGAATCAACCATTGCCAAAAAGGCGGCGTCTCGGGTGTCGGCACATCTATCACCTCGCCTGCAGACCGGTCTGCCCTGTCGAGCACGCTTCGGTAGAGTGCGCGTGCTGCCAGACCCAGAGTTTCCAGGCTGTAGTCTTGTAAAGGCCGCTGTTTCAATGCGTCGCTGACAAGCAGCTGGACCTTTGTAACCGCTTCAAGTGTCAGCAGAATACGTACCGCAAGGCGGCTACGCGCAGTTTCTGTGGTCACTGGACTGATGGCCTGCATAATAGCGGGCAGCAACTCGCTGCGACTGGTCAGTTGCAACAGCAGGTGAACAGCTGCGACAATCAGCAGCAAGGAAAATATGCGTAACAGCCCAGTAAAAACACCTTCGGAAGTTGGCGACCAGGCGCCCATAAACGGGAACAAGTCATTGCCCGGCGTCCACCAGCCATAGACCAGCAGAATCGCCAGCAGCAACCAGCGCAGTCTTAAAGTCATCTGTAGCAAGCTGGCCAGCCCCGGAAAGCCGGTAACTGAATACAGCACCAGCAGCAAGCCGGTCCCGGTCGCCAAAAACAAAGGCCTGGCGAACGCCAGGCCAACAATAAAAACGAGTAACGCTGAAATCCTTATAAGTGGATGCACATCAACCAAGTTTTGAAATAATTTCTTCCGCTTCGCGTTTCTGATCGTCGTTACCTTCGCCCATTACTTCATCAAGGATACTGCGCGCACCCTCAGGGTCGCCCATATCCATGTAAGCACGAGCCAGATCAAGTTTGGTTGCAATTTCATCTGCATTGTCAAGCAGACCTTCGCTGGCATCCTGATCATCTTCAGAGATCTCATGCATCTCATCATCGAGGTTGAATTCAATACTCTCGGGGAGTTCCGGCTTTGCATCAACAACAGCGTTACTACCCTCTTCGTCATCCATGCCTGACAGGTCCATGTCGAAGTCCGGGTCGGCCATGCCTTCCCCGTCAACAGCAGCGGCATGATAAAGATCATTCCCCGGAGAAAGCGCAAAGCCCATGGTGGCAACCCTCAGCCAGTGAGGATCATCCTCGTTGACGG
Source organism: uncultured Gammaproteobacteria bacterium (assembly GCA_905480305.1). GTDB lineage: Bacteria > Pseudomonadota > Gammaproteobacteria > UBA9214 > UBA9214 > UBA9214. The sequence goes on from CAJQPV010000030.1 coordinate 15,582, forward strand.
TATCGCGAAAGTCACTGGCTTCACGATCAAATGCCGAGATGTTTCCGCCAGCGTGATACACCTCGAGTAATTTGATCCTCAGGTTATTATCGGACGGCGCCTTTTCCAGCGCTGCTTGCAAGACATCCTGAGCCTGCTGGATTCTGCCATAGGCAAGATATACGTCTGCTTCTGTAATGGGGTCGCTTTCGTCATACCCCTCTATCGATGTTGTTTCCTCTTCTGGCGCGACCTCTTCTTCAAAATTTACGATGGGTGCCTGCGCTTCTGATCTTTTTGCAGAGCTGCTGGCCATGTGTTTTTCCAGCGTCATTTCATCGTCAAAAATACTCTGGTGAGACTTTTGCCGTATTGACGCCCAGAGAAAACCACCCAGCAGCATCGCCACCAGTACGCCCAGACCGGCAAGCACCGGGTTATCCATTAATTTATTGACAATACCCCGCGGCTCATCGACAGCATCCGCTTCTGCTACCTGAGCAATCCCGGCTTCTGGCTCAATGACATCTTCAACCTCTGCAGCCGCCTGCTCATCCATTTCTATTTCTATTACGTCGGATTCCTGCGGCACCTCGGGTTCATCAATCTCCGGCATTTCTGCCTGCCCATCTGAAGCAAGCTGGTCCTGCATACCGGCCAGCGTATCATCCTTGAGTTCCAGCAGGCGCTTCATGGTTTCTATCTGTTTTTCGAGGTCGTTAACACGCGATTGCAGCTCTTGCGTCTCGGCCTTGCTGGCTTCTGCTTCCTCTGAGGCCAGCGCAAGCTGCTTGCCTACGTCTGAAGCAGTCTGGCCTTCAGCCGCCTGAGGATCCCCGGCACTCGCAGTTGCAGCCCCCGCCACCGCCTCATCTTCCGGTGCCGTCAGTTGCAAACGGGCATCAGATGCGACTTCCGGCACAGCAACATCGCTTTCGGACGACGCCACCGGTGCGGTTTCCTGTGCTGGTGCCGTCTGGCCGTCCTGCCACTCCTGTGCTTGCCGGCGTGACTCGGCAATGGCCTCGCTGGCGGTGATTGCGGTAATGGTTGCTCTGTCAGGAATATTCAGTGTTACACCGGCCTTTAGCCGGTTTATATTGTTGTTCACGAAAGCACGCGGGTTCTCACGTAACAGCGCGTGCATCATCTGATCGACACTGATGTCATTTCCCGGTCGGGTGCGACGCGCAATATCCCAGAGCGTCTCATTGCGTCTAACCGGTCCGTAACTGTCAGCCGAGCTGGCAGCTGCGGCAGCGCTACGTACCGGCGTAGTGGTAGAGCGGCTTGTTGCCGGCCGGCTTTGACGCGCCGGAGCCTGCGTTACCGGTGCCGGGGCACGACTTACCGGCGCCACCGGAGCAACCGGTGCGGCGGGCATGGTGACCGGCGGATCTACCAGTACCGTATATTCACGCAGCAGACGACCGTTTGGCCACTGTAGCTCCAGCAAGAACTCCAGGAACGGCTCATGAACCGTATCGGTGCTGCTAACCCGTATGAACGCGTTGCCACGGCCATCCTGCTCTACACTGAATTTAAAGTCACTGAGAATCCGGTGTTTCGATAAACCGGTTCGATCATGGGCCTCTTTCGAGGCGATGGAAATCTTGATTTCGGAGAGATCGGTACCAGAAGCGGAGGTCAGATCAATCACTGCATTCATCGGCTGATTGAGACCGGATTGCATATCGATGGCACCCAGGCCAAGGGCATACAGGTTTGAGGATACCATGGTAAAAAACAAGGCTGCAGCGACAGCCAATTTCTTCAACATACCTAAATCCCCTTTAAGTTGTCTGTTTCAATAACCCGCGATCCAGCACATTTGCGCGGCCCCGCGGCATGACTCAGCCGGCGGGCAGAGCGCACTATAGCTCACAAATACTCTTTGACCAATATTTCCGCGATCTGAATACTGTTAAGGGCTGCACCTTTGCGCACATTATCGGCAACCACCCACAAGTCTAAACCGCGGGGATGAGAAATATCCTCACGAATACGACCGACATAGACAGGATCATTGGTCGCACCCTCGGTGACCGCTGTCGGATAACCGCCATCCCTGCGCTCGTCCAGCACCACGATACCCGGCGCATTTTTCAGCAAGGCGGTTGCCCGTGCGGCATCCAGCTTTTCACGGGTTTCAATATGCAAGGCTTCGGAATGACCATAAAAAACCGGTACCCGCACGGCAGTCGGGTTTACCATGATAGAGTCGTCCTCCATGATCTTCCTGGTCTCCCAGACCATTTTCATTTCTTCCTTTGTATAGCCATTGTCCTGAAAGACATCAATCTGCGGCAATACATTGAAGGCAATCTGACGCGGGTAGACCTCTGCCTTGGCAGCTCGACCATTTAGCAGCTCGGCCGTCTGGCTCGCCAACTCTGAAATAGCCTCCTTACCGGTGCCGGATACGGCCTGGTAGGTGCAGACATTTATGCGTTCGATACCCGCCGCATCATGCAGCGGTTTGAGCGCCACCAGCATCTGGATAGTTGAACAATTGGGGTTGGCGATAATGCCATGACGCTTGTAGCCGGCAATAGCATGCGGATTCACCTCTGGAACGACCAGCGGAATCTCGTCGTCATAACGGTATTGCGAGGTATTGTCGATCACAACACAGCCAGCCTTTGCCGCAATTGGCGCAAACTTTTCAGAGATGCCGGCACCCGCAGAAAACAGTCCGATCTGAACCTGTGAAAAATCGAAGCTACTCAGGTCCTGAACTGTCAGGTACTTGCCCTTGAACTGGATTTTCTTGCCCGCCGAGCGTTCACTCGCCAGCGGATAAACATTGTTAACCGGGAAATCGCGCTCGGCGAGAATTTCGAGCATGGCTTCACCCACCGCACCGGTGGCACCTACGACTGCAACATCAAATTTACGAGACATCAGTTTTACTACCCCAGAAAGATTAATAACAGACCATAAATAATTCGAAATGAAAGCTACTGCAATGCAGCAACCACGGCATCACCCATTGCCGGGGTAGCCACTGTTTGCATACCCTCGGTTGCAATATCAGCAGTACGCAAACCCGAATCCAGCACCGTGCCGACGGCTGCCTCTACACGATCAGCCAGTGCCGCCTCGTTGAGGCTGTAACGCAGCATCATGGCAACAGAAAGAATGGTTGCCAGTGGATTGGCGACGCCCTGACCCGCTATATCAGGCGCAGAGCCATGAATCGGTTCGTACATGCCTTTGCCATTGCTGTCCAGCGAGGCGGATGGCAGCATACCGATTGAGCCGGTCAGCATGGCCGCCGCATCCGAGAGGATGTCACCGAACATGTTACCTGTGACGATCACGTCAAACTGTTTTGGCTAACGCACCAGCTGCATCGCCGCGTTATCAACGTACATGTGGCTGAGCTCGACATCACTGTATTCCTCTCCCAGTCGGGTGATGACCTGACGCCACAGCTCGGAAACCTCCAGCACATTGGCCTTGTCGACTGAACACAGGCGACCGGAACGCTTGCGCGCGATTTCGAACGCAGAACGACCAATGCGTTCGATTTCTGACTCGGAATACACCAGCGTGTTGTATCCCTGTGACTCGCCGTTCGGCAGCTGCCGTATACCACGTGGCTCACCAAAGTAAATACCGCCTGTCAGTTCACGCACAATCATGATATCGAGACCGCTGACAACCTCGGATTTCAAGGTGGAAGCGTCTGCCAGCTGCGGATACAAAATTGCCGGCCGCAGATTTGAAAACAATGACAGTTCGGAACGCAGACCCAGCAACCCCTGCTCCGGTCGCAGATGTCGCTCCAGTTTTTCCCATTGTGGCCCGCCAACCGAGCCCAGCAAGATGGCATCTGCCGAGCGCGCCACAGCCAGCGTTTCCTCCGGCAGGGGATGACCATGCGCGTCATATCCGGCACCACCGACATGGGCCTGCTCCAGGGTCGCTGACAAACCATGGGCCGATTGCAGCAAATCCAGCACCTTGACTGCTTCAGCCATGATTTCAGGACCAATTCCGTCGCCCGGAAGTATAGCTATTTTATATTTCATATCAATTATATACGTAATATTATTAACTTGTTTTATCGAATAACCAGGGGGCAGTCTGACGGTGCTTTTCCTCAAAGCCGCGAATTTCAGCCGCATGCTCCAGCGTCAGACCAATATCATCCAGGCCGCGGATGTGGCAGTCCTTGCGAAACGGGTCAACCTCAAATGACAGCACCTCACCCTCGTGCAGGTGAATTTGCTGCGCCGGAAGATCGATGGTCATTTGATAACCGTGTGTAGCTTCCACGTCGGTAAACAGACGATCGATAATGTCCTCATCAAGCACAATGGGAAGCACACCGTTTTTGAAACAGTTATTGGAAAAGATATCCGCAAAACTCGGTGCCAGTATCACGCGAATACCGTGGTCCAGCAGTGCCCACACCGCGTGCTCCCGGGATGAACCACAGCCAAAGTTATGTCGTGCCAGCAGGATGTTTGCTCCCTCGTAACGCGGGTGATTCAGAACAAAGTCAGGGTTCTTCTTGCGCAGCGAATTATCCATGCCCGGTTCACCATGATCATGGTAGCGCCACTCATCAAACAGGTGTGGACCAAAACCGCTGCGCTTGATGGATTTCAGAAACTGCTTGGGTATGATCGCGTCAGTGTCAACATTATGTCGATCCAGCGGCACAACCAGTCCACTGTGTTTTTCAAACTTTTCCATACCTTAATCCTGCTCTTTCCGAATATCAGAAAAGTGGCCAGTGACGGCAGCCGCTGCAGCCATCGCGGGACTGACCAGGTGTGTGCGTCCGCCCTGCCCCTGGCGACCTTCAAAATTGCGGTTGGATGTCGAGGCGCAGCGATCTCCGGGCTCGAGACGGTCCGCATTCATAGCCAGGCACATCGAACAACCCGGCTCGCGCCACTCGAAACCGGCTGTTTTAAAAATCTCGTCCAGCCCTTCTGACTCTGCCTGGCGCTTGACCAGCCCGGATCCAGGCACGACCAGCGCCTGCTTGATACTGTCCGCGACCTTGCGTCCACGCACGGCACCGGCCGCTGCGCGCAAATCCTCGATACGTGCATTGGTGCAGGAACCGATAAAGACATGATCCGGGCGAATATCAGTTATCGCCATACCGGGTTGCAGGTCCATATAGGTCAGCGCCTTGCGTATGCCTTCCCGCTTGATGCTGTCTGGCTCCTTGTCCGGATCAGGTATCACGCCACCAACCGGCAGCACCATTTCCGGCGAGGTGCCCCAGGTAACCTGAGGCTCCAGGGTGGCCGCATCCAGGACGACGGTACGATCAAATACCGCATCCGGATCGCTGTGCAGTTGCGCCCAGCTGGCAACTGCGCGATCCCACAGCTCTGCGGCTGGCGCATAGGGTCGATTGGCGAGGTAATTAATGGTGGTGTCGTCAACGGCAACCATACCGGCGCGCGCGCCGGCCTCGATGGCCATGTTACATACCGTCATACGCCCTTCCATCGACAAACCCCGCATGGCGGAGCCGCTGAACTCGATAGAACAACCGGTGCCACCGGCTGTACCAATTTCACCGATGATGGCCAGCACCACATCCTTGGCCGAAACGCCCGGCGCCAGTTGCCCCTCAACAAGAACTGCAAAATTGCTTGATTTTTTCATCATCAGGCACTGCGTCGCCAGCACATGCTCGACATCAGAGGTGCCTATGCCGAACGCCAATGCACCAAAAGCGCCATGCGTAGAGGTGTGTGAGTCGCCGCAAACAACCGTCATACCGGGCAAGGTGGCACCCTGCTCCGGACCGATGACATGGACGATGCCCTGCCGCGGATCATTCATCAGAAACTCGGTAATACCCAGCTCGGCGCAATTTTGATCCAGCGTTTCTACCTGTATTCGGGAAATCGGATCTGTAATACCTTCATCGCGCCGCGTGGTCGGCACGTTGTGATCAGGTACTGCAAGGATAGAGTCGATACGCCACGGTTTGCGCCCGGCCATGCGCAGGCCTTCAAAGGCCTGTGGCGAAGTCACCTCGTGGATCAGATGGCGATCGATATAGATCAGCCCGGTACCATGTTCGTCTTCACGAACAAGATGAGAATCCCAGAGTTTGTCGTACAGTGTCTTGTTGGACATCAATCCTGATCCGGCAGTAAATATAAGTGCTTAAACAGGAAATTATATAGGATATATCCGCCAACTCATAGATCAAGCCAGCTCTGTCGATCTGCCATCGGGGATATCCCGGACCAGGAAAAGTACCACGGCTACCGCACACAGACTGGTGGTGGCGGCGACAAAGTACATCGACTGCGGCCCCAACCCGGTCCACAGGTAGCCACTGATCAGGCTGCCTGCTGCACCTCCGGCACCAAAGCTGACACTGCTGTAGAGCGCCTGGCCACGTCCCTGGTGGCCGCCGGTAAAAAGTGAGTGGACAAGAAATATCATCACCGCGTGATACAGGCCAAAGCTGGCCGCGTGCAGGGTTTGACTGAAAATCATAACCAGCAGGTTATCCGCATATATCGCCGTCAGCAGCCAGCGTAACGTAGTCAGCACCGCAGCCAGCAATAACAAATTGTAAGCGCCGAAGCGTGGCATCA
>CAJQPV010000031.1 GCA_905480305.1 uncultured Gammaproteobacteria bacterium
GCTTCAACAGCACGGACCTGTGGCTGGTAAAGCAACCTGGCGGTGAACAACACATTGGTCGCGCAGGTCGCTTAAGCCGCTGGCAGGAAGTGATTGCAAGAATCAGCAGCGAGCAGTTGTCTTACCATCAATAGCCACAGGGCAACTGGCAACTTCCCCGATACTAAACTTGATCAGACAACGGCCGATATCTAACTGACGAAAATGGGGTAACACCAGTTCTACCTATGTTGCTAATACTAATGGCATTTTATTATTTCTCGCCTGGTTTGCACATCAGGGTAACCGCATGAAGCGAATGGTAACCGACTTAAACAGGGAACAGGACAATGCCAGCGAGTGACGCGCACAGCAAAGCCAGTATTCTTATTGCGAGCGGCAATACAACGCTAACTACGCAGTACACCGAAATTCTCGCTGATGAATTTTCAACCGCAATTATTGATCAGGTAGCAGTTACCTGCGACTGCATAGCTGAGACACATCCACACCTCGTTATCCTTGATCCTTCTCTGTTTGGCCATACACTCCCGGAAATGATTGGCAAGATACTAAAAAAAACACCGCATACACGCATCATCGTACTCAAGGGAACAACCGAAATCCCGGTCGATGAAATGCTGTTATTCAAGACCGGTGCACACGGTTTTTGTGATGCCGGAATCCAGACAGGCCTGCTCATCAAGGCTGTACATGCCGTTTGTCATGGCGAGATATGGGTTCCAAGGCAATTGATTACGCAGCTTATCAGGGAACTCTCCAGTGAAAACAGTTCAGATGCATTAAAGCTTAGCCATTCCGGTGCTGAATCAGTTGCACATCTGACACCCAGAGAACTGCAAGTTGCCAAGATGGTACATCTCGGTGGTAACAACAAGGTGATTGCACGCGAACTGGATATATCCGAACGTACAGTCAAGGCACATCTCAGTGCCGTTTTTCGCAAGCTGAACATAGAAAATCGTTTGCATCTGGCGCTGTTCTTTAACGAAATCAGCTAAGCTGCCTCCACCACTTTTACCGCTTTTTGGTGAGCTGGTGTCTGTTATTTCTCTGGCAACCTGTAGTTCTTTATTTTGATCATTACTGGCGCTAGGATGTGTCAGTAATGGTTGATGATTCAATAATTTTCTCAATATTCCTGATCTTTACCGGTGCTGCGGTGCTGGCCGCACTGGCACTGTTCGCGCGCCAGTCACTGCTGGTTGCCTATATCCTGCTTGGCGGCCTCGTCGGTCCCTGGGGACTCCAACTGGTGAATGACCCGGACATCATCAGCGAGATTGGTCACATCGGCATCATATTCCTGCTGTTTCTGCTGGGCCTTAATCTACAACCTGTACAACTGGTACGCATGCTGCGTGAAGCTATCGTAGTAACCGTTGTCAGCTCGCTGGTGTTTGGTGCGATCGGGTTTGGCATCAGCCAGGCATTTGGATTTAGTCTGCATGAAAGTTTAGTGATTGGCTCGGTGATGATGTTTTCCAGCACCATTATCGGCCTGAAGCTGCTACCGACAACCGCATTGCATCACCGTCATGTCGGCCAGGTAATGATCAGTATACTGCTGTTGCAGGACATCCTTGCTATCGGTATTTTGCTGGTGCTCGAAGGTTTCTCGCAATCCGGCATGGAGTGGAAACAAGTGGCATCACTGGCGGTGTCACTACCCGCGCTGGTGATATTCTCACTGCTGTTTGAGCGTTACATACTGCAGCGACTGATTCGACGTTTTGACACTATCCAGGAGTATATTTTCCTTACTGCTATCGGCTGGTGCCTTGGCGTTGCGCAGCTGGCTGAACTGCTGGGACTATCGTATGAAATCGGCGCATTTATAGCCGGCGTTGCACTGGCAACAAACCCGATCGCACTGTTTATTGCTGAAAGTTTCAAACCTCTCAGGGATTTTTTCCTGATCATGTTTTTCTTTTCTCTGGGTGCAGGGTTCAATATCAACATACTGCCTGAAGTCTTGTTGCCCGCCTCCATCATTGCGCTGTTAATGCTGGCCTGTAAACCCGTTGTATTTTCCTGGCTGCTGAAGAAAACCGGAGAAACAGGTGGACTACCAAATGAAGTCGGTGTACGACTCGGACAGGTCAGCGAGTTCTCGCTCATGATCGCTGTACTGGCACTCAATACTGGCGCCATAGGCGCAAAAGCCTCCTACCTGATACAAACGACCACGCTCATTACGTTTATCGTATCCTCTTACCTGATCATGCTTAGCTATCCAACACCGATTGCGGTCAGTGACCGGCTCAGAAAAGATTAATTACACACAAAAACAAGCCCGCTCAAAGCGGGCTTTTTTATTTATGGTGTCCCCAGCCTGGATTTGATTTCTATTTTAGACATTGTCAGAGATCAAGTCGGGTTGATAAACTTCGCAGGAAGAATGAAGACACTCACTTCCCTGGATACGTTATTGCCTTTTTTATGGATTTATTTGGGAAGTTCCAGTTATCCAGCGCAGGCAATATGTGACGTCCCTGTCCACGGCTATCATGGATTTGCTGTCGACGGGTAAGCCCAGACGCCTGCAAAGCTTATTCTGCTGGAAACCACAGTTTGGTGCTGTGCAGGTGCGGATTTTGGGGTAAACTCAATATGCAAAATCATGAATAAACCAATCGAGTCCCGGAGCTGAAATCATGAGACAAATATTTTCGCTGCTAATTATAACTGTATTTTTAATCAGCTGTTCAACCGCCAACAAAGTCACACAACAGGATATTCAAACTTCTGCTGAAACTCTTGATTACGGTGATTATACTTCTCAAGTACTTACGACCAAAGCCTGGGAAGCCCTGGATGAC
>CAJQPV010000032.1 GCA_905480305.1 uncultured Gammaproteobacteria bacterium
ACCGCCACCAGCGAACCATCCTGGGAAATGGCACCACCAATACTGTTACCAGCCTGCAGCACCCGCTTTACCAACACACCACACAGCAGGTCTATTTTAGAAAGCCCGCCATCGCGGCCAAAAATATAGGCGTAGCGTTCATCACGGGAATAGACTGCAGAGGCATGTGAAAGATCACCCAGCCCCTCAATCCTGAAGAGACTGGTTTTCGCCGTGGTATCAAGAATCTGTACACTACCGGTGGCGCGTTCAACAACCAGCCCCATATCACCGGTACCGCGAGTGAGGCATTCAGCATTTACCGATTGCCATGGAAAAAACACCAGCAGAAAAACAAGATACCCGTAGCTGTGGCCTTTGCCACGAACCATAACCGGCGAGAGACTCACAACCCCTCTCCCCGGCGCATGGCGTCGACCAGCCACTGCGCATCCTGCTCGCTCAATTCACCACGCCACGGCGGCATGGGGGTGCCCGGGCGCCCATCCAGCACGGTATTCAGCATCAGCAACGGCGGACGTCCATTTATGTTTTCGGGAAGCAATGGCGGGCCAAGGCCACCCTTGCGTGTCATGCCGTGACAGGAGCCACAGTCATGTTTGAGAAGATAAAGCAGCTCGGCCTGACGGTCTGCATCCGGAGCAGAAAAAACGCCGGCTGCCATGCTGGTCAGCATGCAGAAAGTAAACAATTTGTAATACGCCTGTTGCATTCCAGCCCCTCATATTTTTATCCGTCTACAAGGCTGTGCCTTTAAAAAACCGGGAAGGGGCATACGCCCCTTCCCGAACCCATATCAAAAACTACCTAGTAGATATCATGCATGGTGTTATACACGTTGAACTTGCCGGTCGGGGTAATCAGGCGCTTGTCCTTGATGACCTTTTTCAGCTTGCGGGTCTTGTCATCCACGATCACGATCGCAGATTCCTCTTCCTTGCCACTCCATACTGAAAACCAGACTTCATCACCGGCCTTGTTGTACTCCGGCTGTACGACACGCTTCGGTCCCTCACCCTTGATACCGGCCCATTCGGCAATCGGCAACACTTCAAAACCCTTGTCGAGATTGCCCACGTCGAATACGGCAACGCTCTGACTGATCTTGGTATCCGGGTTCAACGGTGCATCTACCCACAGATTCTTTGAATGCGGATGGGTCTTGACGAACAGTGAGCCGCCACCCATACCTTTCAGCGTACGTACCACCTTCCAGGCATGCTCAGGATTGCTGGCCGGATCGGTCGCAATGGCCGTGACATTTTCATTACCCAGCGCACTGGTAATCCACACCGGACCGTATTTCGGGTCTGCTATGTTGGCGCCACGTCCGGGATGCGGGATCTCGGTGACATCCACCATGGCCGTCAGGGTGTCATTCTTGGAGTCGATAACAACCACCTTGTTGGACTTGTTCGCCGCCGTCAGGAAATAACGATGGGTGGAGTCCCAGCCGCCATCATGCAGGTAGCGGGCCGTACCGATGGTGGTCACCTTGAGGTTGTCAATGTCCTCGTAATTGACCATCAGCACCTTGCCGGTTTCCTTGACGTTAACAATGAACTCGGGATGCTCATGCGAGGCAACAATTGCCGCGACCCGTGGTTCCGGATGATATTCCTGGGTGTCCACGGTATAGCCGCGGGTAGACACGATCTTCAGTGGCTCCAGTGTCGCTCCATCCATGATGACGTACTGCGGCGGCCAGTAGGCACCACCGATGGCGTACTTGTCTTCGTAACCCTTGTACTTGGAAGTCTCGACAGAGCGCGCCTCAAGACCAATCTTGAGCTCGGCAACGTTGTCAGGCTTCTTCATCCACAGGTCGATCATGTTGATCCTGGCGTCACGCCCGATCACTAACAGGTAACGACCAGAGGTGGAAAAACGCGATATATGCACCGCGTAGCCGGTATCAACAATATTGATAATTTCCTTGGTATCGCCATCGATTAATGCAACCTGGCCCGCATCACGCAAGGTCACCGAGAAAATATTTTCGACATTGTATTTGTTCATCTTTTTCTTCGGACGTTTTTCAGGCGAAACCAGAACCTTCCACGTCTCCTTCATTTCTTTCATGCCGAACTCCGGCGGAATCGGCGGCTCATGTTGCAGGTACTTGGCCATCAGCGTCACTTCATCGGCGCTCAGATCACCGGATGTGCCCCAGTTAGGCATGCCGGCCGGGGAACCATAGTCAATAAACACTTTAAGGTAATCGGTACCCTTGCCGAGGGTAATATCCGGGGTCAATGCCTTGCCGGTAGCGCCCTTGCGCAGCACACCGTGACAACCGGCACAGCGTTCAAAATAAATCTGCTTGGCCTTGGCAAACTCGGCCTCACTCAGTGGTGGCGCTCCGGGTGTCACCACATCCTTGCTGGCTTCCAGCTCTGTGGGTACCGCGGCGCCCTTGTAACGCATCTCTGACTCCGGCGTGCCCGGGTGGTCGGCCGACTTGGCATAGACACCAACAGCAGCGCAGGCAAGCACACCGGCGACGGCAACGCGTACCCAGCGGTTTATACGTGACTTCTTCATGTCCTTTCCTCCTAAGGATGATTCCTGATTGCATCCTACAGCGGCGCGCAATTCCAGCATTGACCTATGTCAACTCAGGCATGACATAGCGCTGCAAGCTGACGTTTTAATCAATTTTCAGGCGGAATTGGCGCCATATCTGCAGTCTTGATTCGGTCTAAAGCGCGCTTGCTTTTTTCCCTGCGGATTCGTTTTTCCGACAGCGGTGGACACTGGTGGTCATCCCAGTAAGTAATCTGGCAATCCAGGCAATAGTGGCACTCGTTCGGATTAATCTCGCCGGTCGGCCGTATTGCCTGCACCTCGCACTGCCGCGCACAAATCTGGCAGGGCCGGCCACACTCCTTGCGGCGCCGCAACCAGTCAAAGATGCGCAGCGGCGCCGGGATCGCCAGTGCCGCACCCAGCGGACACAGGTATTTGCAAAAGAATTTGCGATTGAATACGGCAATCAGCAGCAGCCCCAGTGCATACAGCAGAAACAAGCCGCTGCGATCAAAGTGCATGACGATCGCTGTTTTGAACGGTTCGACCTCGGCTGCCCGCGCGGCATAACCGATGGACTGCAGCGACAGGCCAAAAAGCGCAACAAAGATCACATACTTGATGGCCGTCAGGCGCTCATGCACGACATCCGGAAACTTGTATTCGGGGATCTTCAGCCGCGTGGCCAGCTGATGAATCAGTTCCTGCAGGGCACCGAAGGGACACAACCAGCCGCAGTAGACACCACGACCCCATAACAGCAGCGTCAGGGCCACGAATCCCCAGAGAATAAAGATCAGCGGATCAACCAGGAATGATTCCCAGGAAAACTGGTGCAGGATGGCACTGATAAACGTCAGCACATGAATAACCGACAATTGCGCCAGCATATACCAGCCTATAAATATCAGTGTAAACAGCAGGAAACCGGTACGCACGGTTCGCAGCAAGCGCGGCCGGCGGGTCAACCAGTCCTGGAACAGCAGAATAAAGGTCAAAACAACAAGCGCCAGCAGCAGCACCGCTATCTGCCAGGCGCGATCACGCCATACCGCCACCCAGAAAGGCTCGGAGGTCTCACCCAGCCACCAGACGGGGGGCACCACTGCTACTGGAGATGGCGTAACTATCTCGCCCTGCAGAACCTGCTGTGTACCGCTCCCTTCAGCACCGCCAGCATTGCCGGATACATCAGCTGTCTGTGGAATATTGCGGGAAGCAGCAACCTGCTTGACAGACTTCATGACCGTGGCATTCATCACCATGGCCGTGATGCTGGCACCGGTAATACCGTCAATGGTGACGTAGCCCTCGCGCGCTCCGCCACCCAGCTTGACCTTCTGGTCGACCGTCACGCCCCGGTACTGCTCGACGTAGCGCGCAAGATCCTGCTCGGAGATTCCTACCACCAGGATGGGTTCAGAGTGCTCCTTGATCTCAAGACCGGTAATGCGTCCCTCGATATCAAGGCCCACCAGCAGGGTTACCGGTTCGCCCGAGTACGCCGGGATCGGTGCGATATCAGTCGTGCGCATGAGATAGCCCAGCAATTCCTCATCCCGGTATACCGGCGCCGCCAGCGGCTCACCGGAGAATTCACCAACATGTGTTGCCTGCGGGAAATACTGCTGTATCTGTAAATCGGGTTGCGTGGCGCTGACCGGCCCGCTAGCGCTGGCAAAAAACAGCATCCAGAGACACAAGCAGACATACAGGGGAAAGCCGTTGCGACGCGCTATTGTCATTCTTTTCAGGCCGGTAAGCTCCAGGGTAGCAGTAAAACTATAGATCTCACTGCGTGCCTGCCTTGACCTGTATCAAGTCTTTCAATACAGGCCCAACAATCGCGCACGAGACCCGCAGCTGCAGATTTGTCAGGCAGATGCAGCGACGGCTTGCAGCTGCGCAATCTCTCTGCTGTGTACTCAAACTGTCAATCTTGCATACAACAACGGTAACTCGCGTGGCAATTGCGAGGGTTTGTGGATTACCACGTAGCCACCACCGCCAAACAGGTGCGGCAGGTATTCGCCGGCATGCTTGTCGACAGTGACGCAGAACGGTTGCAGGCCCTGCTCACGCGCCTGCCTGAGTGCATGGCGGGTGTCCTCGATGCCATAGCGGCCTTCATAACGATCCAGATCATTCGGTTTGCCGTCTGTCAGCAATAACAGCAAGCGACGCTCGGCCGCTTCAGCGGTCAGCAGTTGCGTGGCATGCCGTACAGCGGCACCCATACGGGTGTAGTAACCGGGCTTGATGGCATTGATACGGCCACGCACGGGCGCGTTATAGCTTTCCGCAAAGCTTTTCAGCTGGTGAAAACGTACCGGGTCACGGCGCCGCGATGAAAAACCGTACATGGCAAAGCGGTCACCGGTTGCCGCCAGCGACTCGGCAAACAGGAACAGGCTGTCGCGAATAACATCGATGACCCGCGCATGGTCATTCACCCAGGCATCGGTAGATAACGACAGGTCGGCCAGCAGCAGGCAGGCCAGGTCGCGTGCACCGCTACGCATGTCACGGTACAGGCAATCACCGGCAACCGCCTGGCCGGCGGCACGTTCGCTGCTAAAACGCAGATAGGCATCGAGATCGATTTCCACGCCATCGCTTTGCTCGTGATACCAGACACGTGCCGGTAGCAGCTGCTGAAACTGCGCCCGCAATTGCCGCGCCGTACGATGCAAGCGCGGCGGCAGTTCAATGGCCGCTGCGGCAACTGCCAGCATCGGCTGGATACGACAGTAATCCGCTTGTAGTCGCTGTGCCTTGTAATCCCATTCGGGTACCAGGATGCCGCTGCCGATCTGCTGATCGTCACAACTTTCCGAGGGCAGGTCGAGATCAAAACGCAGCCGTGAAGCAACGCTCTTGCCATCGCGTGTCACACTGAACCTGTCGATAGACTTCGCCGCGTCTGCCGCCTCATCCAGGTCCTCGTTTTCCTCGGTACCACGATCAAGATTGGCAAACTCACCCCAGGTAAATATATTCTCCATGCGCACAGTGATCAGACCACGATCCTCCTGCGGCATATCGACACGCTCGGCCTGTCGCCGGCACTGGTCCTCGAGTTCCTTGCTCTGGCCCTGCCGGTCAGCAGCGGTATCATCGGCGCCACTGTCAGCAGCGCTGCCTGCCGGTAACGGCGGCACCGGGTGTAACCACAACACGACCGGCTGTGGCGCACGCCTGGCAACGGGCAGCTGTACGCAACTGCCGGGGTCCTGCAGCGCGGTGCAGATAGCCTGTTCCTGTGCCGACTCGTCAGCGCGTAACTGTGCAAGCTTCGGACGTTGCAGCAGGTGCGCCGCCAACAAGCGCTGGTAGCGCGCGCGTATACCCGGGTAATCATGCAACACCTTGCGCGTCATCTGCTGACTGTGCAGGAACCAGTCGCTACTGCTGGCTGTTGCGCCCTGTGCAGCCAGCGCCGCCAGCCACAGGTACAGGTCACGGTTCAATTCCGCCTGTGGAAAACAGTCAATCAACGCCGGCAGGCGCAACGCCTGTTCATCGCGCCAGCACAACTCCACATCGACATTGCTACCGGCAAGCCGTTGCAGCCAGGAGCGTCGTGCGCCGTGTGCGGTGGCCGTTGCCGCTTCAACCCGCAGCCCGCCATCACCACCGAGCGCGCGAAACAGGATAGCGACCGTCTTGCCAACCTGTTGCAGCGTCACTGCGGCAGCAGGATAGCGGCGCGTCGCCGCACGGGTAATGAGGCGGTCCCACAGCAGTCCAACATGCTCTTCCATCAGTACCCGCTTACCGGCTTGCTGTTGCAGCGTGTGGCAGGCCGCCTGGCAACCACCGTGATGGCCTGCTCACCTTCCACCCAGTGCAGCAAACTGCCGGCCGGGTTATCGGTCTGCACCTGTTCACAGGCAACAAGACATTGCGTGCAATTGGTACAGGTAAACATGTGGCGCTTGATAGTGCGTGGCCGCAGCCGCATGGGACAGGCATTGTCACAGGCATTGTTACAGGACTGGCAACTGCGTGCCCGCGAACGCTCAAACCCCACCACCAGCGCGCGCGGATTTGCCATCCATGCAAGACTCTGAAACAGTCCAACGGCACAACCGAAGCGGCAAAACAGGTGACGGGCAAACATGAAGTCGATGAAAAACAGCAAGGTTCCAATGCCAAGGAAGCGCGCCTGGTTACCGCTCAGACTGGCGTTAAGCAGATTATGATAAATCTCGAAGGGTGGCAGCAGGTAGGTCAACAGACTCAGCGCCCAGACGAAGGCAAAGCCGGCCGCAACAACAACAGTCACCGGCCAGTAACGGCCTTTCGGCTGACTACCCGGCAGTGGCTGTGACTCCCAGACACTCGGCTTGCCGCTGGCGCGCAACAGCAGTGCATTGACTGTTTCCACCACGGAATAATGCGGGCACAGCCAGCCACAATAGAGTCGGCCATAGCGCCAGGCCGTCCAGATCAGCGCGCCACCCACCAGCAACAGTGGCAGAAAACCGCGCACCATCACATTCATGAACGCACCGCTTGCGCCAATATCACCCTTGATCAACGCGTCCAGCCCCAGCGTCCAGGGCATGCCCAGGACAATAAAGTGACCCAGCGTCAGGTCATAGCGAAAAATATCCAGTGGTGGTGCCACCACAAACAGGATAAAAAAACCGGCCTGCAAGCAACTGCGGTAGCGACTCAGCTGCTGTTGCCGCATAGCCATGTCAAAGCGGCCGCCCCACCAGCGGGTAACGGAAACGCTGGCCTGCCATGGCCTTTGCAAGGCCCATCACCCCCAGCAATACCAGTGTCGCATGGCAGGTGGTGAAGTAGATAATGACTACCATCCAGGTATGTGGACTGCGGTAGCCACCGAGAACCACAATGATGATATTGGCCAGCAGCAACAGTGCCCCTGCCCACAGGCTTGCAGATAATGTCTGGCGCAGGTGACAGGCGGCCAGTGCAGGTGCCGTATGAATATTTTTGATATACACAAACAGCAGCCCGATGAACGCCAGGCCGGGCAGCAACAGCAGGTTAACGATATACAGCGCCTCGGCCGTGACAGCGAGACCCTGACCGGGTACTACCGGCTCGGGCTCACCCTGCTCATGCACCGAATGTGGCATGCACTACCTCCATCAACGCGACCGTCGTTTCCTCGTCATCGGTAAGCGGTTCCACCAGCGACGCACGGCAGGCCTGCAGCGGATCAAAACCACCCTTGATGAGGGTCGCGGCATACACCAGCAAACGCGTTGATGCCGCTTCTTCCAGGTCGTGGTCCTTGAGCGTGCGCAGCGCAGTGGCCAGTGTGACCAACCGCTTTGCCAGCACCGCATCGATGCCCGCCTCGCCCTGCAGCACTTCTGCTTCCAGTGATGGCGCGGGGAAGTCAAAACTTTTTGCTACAAAGCGCTGCCGGGTACTGGGTTTCATACCCTTCAGCAGATTCTGGTAACCCGGGTTGTAGGACACCACCAGCATGAATTCCGGTGGCGCCTGCAGGGTTTCGCCAGTGCGCTCGATCGGCAAAATGCGCCGATCATCTGTCAACGGGTGCAGCACCACGGTAGTGTCCTTGCGCGCCTCCACTACCTCGTCGAGATAGCAGATAGCACCTTCACGTACCGCGCGCGTCAGCGGGCCATCACTCCAGTAAGTACCGTGATCACCAATCAGGTGCCGGCCAACCAGGTCGGCGGCGGTGAGATCATCATGGCAGGCAACGGTATACAACGGCCGCCCCAGTTGTGCTGCCATATACTGGATAAAACGTGTCTTGCCACAACCGGTTGGACCCTTGATCAACATCGGCAGATGATGACGCCAGGCATATTCAAACAGCGCCACCTCGTTTCCCTGTGGCTTGTAGAACGGCAGCTCTTCAAGGCTGGATAGTTTG
>CAJQPV010000033.1 GCA_905480305.1 uncultured Gammaproteobacteria bacterium
CGCTGTCCTCAAGGCGGCGGTCGGCAAGCAAACGCTCCGTGATGTCACGTTGAATAATCAGAAAGGTACTGAACTCTCCCTGTTTATCCGGCACCGCCGTGGCCGAGCATTCCATGTTGATGACCGAACCATCCTTGCGAATAAACTCGATATCCGCCTGGTTATAACCCCGTTCCCGCAGAACGGGGAAAGTACACTCACATAGCTGCTGCGAATCCGGCGAAAAAAACTCCTTGATATGATGCCCCATTATTTCATCCGGCGTAAAACCGGAATCCCTGAAAACAGACTGATTGGCGCGCAGGATCGTACCCTCGGTATTTATATGAAAAATATATTCCGCTGCCGAATCCAGCAGCATTTCCAGGTGCAACTCGGCATCAGCGGCACGGACACGGGCGGCCTGCTGACGCTGCAAGGTGACCGCGGCAAATATTCCGAAGCAACTGGAAAGCACCAGGAAACTCAGCCGCATTATGAGTTCCGATGTCGGCGGGTGCAGCAGCTGGCTGCCCAGGGTGCCCTCGTTGAACACCACTACGTCGACGAGCATATCGACAAACCAATAGCCAAGACCGAACAGCACACCGATCCAGATAAAGAGATATCGCGGCGTTTTTGCCTGGTCACTTGTCTGTTTCATGAACATCTGCTGATAGAACCCGGTTAGCGTTTGATTATAGTGATTATTTTTATCCCTGCTTGCGTCAAGCGACTATTTCACAGGCACGCTGTGCTGGCTATAAGGGAATACCGATACATCCGCGATAAACTAATGAGCCACATGGTAATTTTCTAACCACGCAAGGCGTTCGCCGACAACATATTGACACGACAGCCGGCACCATGTTGCCAGCAATACAGCAATACTGATTAAGTATTCTCCACAATTTTTTTGCCTGTCCCGATTCAATATAATCAGCAGTGTCATTTAAACGCTCAACCGATTTAGATGACAGCGTTGCAAGTTGATCAGGCATTGAGGAGAGATTATGGGAGAAGTCGCTTCCAACTTACAGCAGTACCCGGCACGCAATGTTGAAATTATTGTGCATGTCGATGAAATGCTCGGAGAGACCAAACGAGCCGAGCTGGTTAATGCACTGGAAGGCATCGAGGGTATCAGCTCAGCCGAATTTTGCCCGCTGCGCTGGCACCTGATGCTGATCAATTACGACAGGGAACTACTGAATTCACAGGAAGTGCTCACCGGGGTAGTTGCAAACAATATCCACGCCGAACTGATCGGACCGGTTTAATCCCTGACCGGCTCAACACGCCCGGCACATCAGTGCCGGGCGTTTTTTATATGCCAGCGCGTCCATACGTTAGCCCGCCATATCCCGTCCACAGCCCGGCCACATCCGCATGAATATCTCCCCGCGCGCTCATCTATACTGTGCAAGACACCAACAACAATCAAATAACGGGTAACACTGATGAAATATTTTTTTGCAATCTTATTAAGCACCTGCCTGCTATACACCCTGCCGGTGGCAGCACAGGACGAAACCACCGGCCTGCCAGGCGGCGTCATCGTGATGTGGAGCGGCGCACTCGACAAGATACCCGCAGGCTGGGCACTGTGCGACGGCGAAAACGGCACGCCTGATCTCAGTAATCGCTTTGTAATGGGGGTTGGTGCTGCTGAATACATGGGCACAAGCGGCGGCTCACCATCACACCGGCACAGCGCCGGCAATCACAGCCATCAGATCGATCCACCCGCCATGAACCTGCGGCCCTCCTACAGCTATTCCGGCTATCGCAGCAGCGGTGTGCGCAGCCGCCACTACACGCTGCCGGAACAGAGCTTTAATTTACGACCCTTCAAATCAGGCCCGGCCCATGCCACAGCGGATGCTGTTTCACACCTGCCGCCCTACTACAAGATCGCCTTTATTATGAAGTTATGAGGACAGTGTTGCGCTTCGTGGCAAAAACAAGCTGGCATCGCACCCACAATCAAAACCCGGAAAAAAGCGAAAAACCGCAAGGCGCTTGAAGAGCAAAGCAGGCAGTAGCCGATCAGTAAAGTGTTAACCCGATCGATCCGGTGCTGCAGTCTTTACGCCACCGGGCGACCGGTTTCTATATACATAAGCCGTGATTAATTCACCCGTTTCAGTTTGACACGGTTGACGCTCAATTCTTTCAGCAGCAGGTCGTTCAAACGTCTGTCTGCAATGCGACTACGATCAAGGAGCACCACGCAACCCCTGCTGTCGGTAAAGGGAAATTTACCGGCCGCTCCATAGGTACGTCGTTGCCTGGTTCTTTTTTCTGCCACTGCTCTGCGTCTCCGGTTTCGATACTAATGCTGTAAACGAATAAAAATACAGTGGCTTGTTATTATTATGTTTGCCACTGACTGATATATTAAATCGCGAAAACAACATGGTATATTGGCCATTGGTACCACTCGTACTCCGCACAGGGCAGCACACCAGCCGCATCCGGATAAAGTCTGCCAGTTTACCGGAGTCGATACACTCCTCAAACACATGGACCGGAGAACAGCATGACAGCCCCTGCCAAATCCCTGTATGAACGACCCGGTGGTTACGATGCCATTGCTGCTGTTGTCAATAAACTGTTACCCCGACTGGAGAATGATCCCCAGCTGGGACGCTTCCGGGCAAACCGGGGTGATGACGGCATCGCGCGCGAGAAACAGTTACTGATTGATTAGCTGTGCAACAGTGCCGGCGGGCCGATGCTGTATACCGGTCGGGATATGCCCGGCTCACACAAAGGCATGGGGATCAGCGAGAATGACTGGGGCATTTTTATAGAACACCTCAAGGCGACACTGGCCGACTTTCAGGTGCCGCAGCAGGAACAGGATGAGGTACTGGGCTTCATCGACAGCACCCGGGACGGCATTGTCGAGGTATAGCGTTAGCGGCGCACACTGCCATCAGGCCGACTTGCCATGTACCGGGTGCAAGATGGCCTTGGCGATCCTGAAGCAGTTCAGACGATCGATAGTGGCAGCAATCCTATGTGGATAGAACCGTTGCGACTGCGTTAAAACATCCTGCCCGGATGTCGCGCCTGCGACTGCCTGTCTGCATCACTGCCAGCCGATCACGCTGTAGCCTTTTTCGGACAGGCAGCGGTTAACGAAATTTTTGAAAATCGGCGACTGCTCTGTTGACTGTATGCCACCGCGGACCGCGCCGGTGGCTGCACCCGCAGCCGCACCGGCCGCCATGCGCTCACCAACACTGCCACCCTGCACCAGTGTCCAGGCACCGGCACCGACGCTGCCAATCGCCGCACCGCTGGCAGCCTTGCGGCCGACTTCGCCGTCTTTTGTCTGGTTGACTCCCGAGGTGAGCGCCAGCTGCATACAGGCATCAATATCCTGCTGCGCGACATGACCACCGACCCGGTTCAGGTGTGTATTGGGATAAAGCACCGGGCGTTTCGGAGAACTCGAACAGCCGGCTGTAACGATTACTGCCAACAGCAGTAGCAAAAGTGCAGCCAGGGGACTGACGAATTGCTTGCCTGCGAGGGTCTGCATATTAGCTGCCTGGTGTTATAGAGGCCGGAGAATCTATGCCGGCATGCTTCGCAAATATAGACAAAACAAGGCGACATTGCACCTTTTCCGCCAATAATCAGACACAGTTATGCAACAATAGCGCCGTGAATACCCGCCTCCGACAATCACTATTGATCGTGGCTGCCTTTGTTGCCCTGCTCTGGGGTATCGAGCTACTGGACCGCGGTCTCGACCTGCATCTGTACCGCCTCGGCGTCTACCCCCAGGCAGTGAGCGGTCTGCCGGGCATCCTGTTTGCACCATTGATCCATGGCAGCTGGTATCACCTGCTATCCAACAGCAGTGCGCTGCTGATTCTCGGCACCGCACTGCTGTACGGCTACCCGCGTGCAGCAAAACCGGTACTGGCATTTGTGTACATTGGCTCCGGCATCGGTGTCTGGCTGCTTGCCCGGCACAACTGGCATTTCGGTGCCAGCGGCCTCACACATGGCGTGATGTTTTTTATCTTCACCACCGGCATCCTGCGGCGTGACAAGTTGTCGATCGCTCTGGCACTGATTGTATTCCTGCTCTACGGCAACATGATCTGGACGATCTTTCCGCAGGAACAGAATATCTCCTACGAGAGTCATTTCTTTGGAGCACTCACCGGGGTAATCGCCGCATTCCTGTTTCGTGACCGTGATCCGCTGCCGCCGGCAAAAAAATACGACTGGGAAGATGAGAATTACGAGGACGATGACGAACCCGGCTATCCGGGCTGACCATCCGCACGCGGCTGTAACAGCATCGGCATAAATGCCAGCAGGAACAGCGCAAATGCCGACACCCACAACAGCTGTGACAGACCTATCCAGAAGACATAATGCGTTGAGTCCAGCAGCGGCAGAAACACCCGAACGATACTACCGACCACGATTAAACCGAATATCCACACCACGGCAGGTGGTGGTTCAAGAATATTCCTGCCCGTATGTCCAAGTGTCACACGCGCCATTATGCCAAGGGTAAACAGGCCGATGCCGCCATAGGTGAAGGCATGCAATGCCAGCAACGGTGAAATGGCAAACACGGCGACCGCCGCCTTCAGCGCAAAACCGACAACCACTGCAACATAGGCAAGCAGCAGCACCCACAACAAGGGTTGCTTCCAGATGCCGGCTGCATACCAGCCCGCCAACCGCACCCCGTGCAATACACACAAACCGGCAGCGAGACCGGCAACGAGCAGCGAGTCGGGCTGCAGGATATCAGCGAGCCAGAAAGCCACAAACAGTAACAGGCTTGCCCCGTCCATCCAGGCACGATTTTTCAGCGTGACGCCACCACCAAGACCGCGTTCAATAAAGAACGGTACCACGCGACGTGACATCACAAAGATCAGCGCCAGCACCAGGTATACGCCTGAATACAGGCCGGCCTGCAGCCCCCATGGGTAAGGTGCCAGCACACCGATATAGAACAGCAGATTGGCGAGCAGCAGCAACAATACTTTTGACAGAATGCCGAGTTGTTTGAACTGACGCACCTTGAAAACGGGGTATGCAAGCGCCACGAGCAGCAGCAGGTTAAACAACAGATCAGCAACGGCAGCCCACGCCAGCATCCCGGTGCCGCCGAATAGCAGCAGGCAGCGCGCTGCAAACCAGAGCAGAAACAGCACTAGCAGGGGGTAACCGTGCAAGGTCTGCACGCCGGTCCAGTTCTTTACCGCTGTGAGGAGAAAACCGGCAATCACTGCCATGGCATAGCCAAAAATCATCTCATGGGCATGCCAGCTTACGGCCGCCAGTCCGCCCGGCTGCCAGCTCCAGCCAGACACATAGATACCCAGCCACAGCAAGCTAGACAATAAAGAGAAGATGGCAGCGCCCGCAAAGAACGGACGAAAACCCAGCTTTAGAACAGCAGAATTGCCCACAATGACAAGTCCTTGCTTAGCGGCAGATTGCATATACTATTCCTTATGTGCAGCACGCGGGTTCAGATGTTCCATAAAGCGCTTTATCGCACTACCCTTGCCTGAACTTTCAGCAACTCGATCTGCAACAGTTGCTTTCCGCTCTCATACTCTTCCAGGCTGATTTTTTCCGGGTAGGGTTAGTCGCCCATTTCATAACCGAGCTCCAGCAATTCCTTGCTGCCAATAATTCTTGGTGAGTCCAGCAGCTTGCGTGCTTGAATGGCAGATACATTGCTCAAATCAGCAGTCACATAACTGCCTCTGTATTCCTGAAACACAGTACCGGTATAAAAATAAATCCCGCGTTCAGTCTCCACCTTGACCTGCGAGCTGACATTGACCCAGATCAACCGGGCATCTGAAAACACAAAAACATTATTATAATCAGTAAAATAGCCGAATTTCAGGGTAATTATTCAAGCGCTCGCGCGCTGATTATCGGGACAGTCGCAACAAATAACGGGCCGGCTGTCACTGATAGCGAACAGATACCACTCAACAAATCACTCACTGAATTCAGCGGACATGCGAAAGCTGATACCAATCGGTGTTCGCTTTAAATCCTGCCCCGGGGGTACGTATATTCCACACTATCTGCAAGCCCGATAGTTCGCTAGAGTGAAGTTAACTTGAAGCGGAGCAACACTTATACATGTCAGCACAAGCCCCGACACAACCAGCGGCACTCACTTCAACCGATATGGACCGGGCGTACGACCCTGTAGCTGCAACAGGCCCGGCCTTAATGGCTGAACCGGCAGAGATGCCAAACAAGCCTGGTGTTTTTTACGAAACACAATCCGGCAGCGATTTCAATGCGCTTACGGGCAACACCCTGGCGGCGACTGCAGCTCCCGACTCCCGCATAAACCAGCAAGAAAACCCTCATATTGATTTGCTGGCGTTGCTGATCATAGCTGCAGTAGCAGGATTATTGTCAGAGATGACTCACCGAAAACAACGCCAACAAAGGGCCCGCCGGGGATAAACAGGCGATTGGCCCGGGATACCAAACTACCAGCCGCTGCTCGATAGACCCTCCTGTACCTCAGTACAATGGCAAGC
>CAJQPV010000034.1 GCA_905480305.1 uncultured Gammaproteobacteria bacterium
CTTCAGCCAGTCATGCAGGTTTATCTGCTGGGGCAGGGATGTACCCGGCCGTGACAGTTGCAGCACATTTTCGACCACGGTGTTTACCCGCCGCGTGTGATTGCCAATGATGGTGATCAGTCGCCGGTCGCTGTCATCCAGTGCTTCGGATTCATCAAGCAGCTGGGTGGCATGGCCGATGGCGCCCAGCGGATTGCGGATTTCGTGAGCAATGCTTGCGGTGAGGCGACCCAGTGATGCCAGTTTTATCTGCTGCGCCCGCTTCGACATGGTGGCCGTATCTTCGAGAAAGATCAGTGATCCCAGTCCCTTGGATGTTCCCAGCAGGGTGAAGTGCGTGAGCAATTTTGTGCCGGTAGCCTCGACTTCCAGCAGAGAAGGCTCGTTTTCCGGAGCGTTACGCCAGGCTTGCAGCTTTTTATACAGGCCCGGAGAAAAGCTCTGCAGGGACTGGTTCGGCTTTGCTGCCGGTCTGTTTAGCAACTTGCGCGCGGTGTCGTTAATCAGCCGAATATGGTGTTGGTGGTCCGTGACGATGATGCCGGCCTGCAGGCGCTGGACGATCATGGCATTCAGCTTGGCAAGGTTGTCGATGTCGATGCCGCGACGCAGAGCCAGCGCCTCGGTTTCCTTGATGCGCAGCACCAGCAGGTAGGCGATCCCGGCCGTTGCAAATAATGCCAGTCCCAGCAGGCCGGCCTGGGTGTAACCGGCCGGTCTTTCAGCAACAAGAATGATAGCGCTGTAGATCTGTTCCCCCATGATGGCGATCGTCGCCATGGCGGCAAACAGGAAGGCCATGCGGCCGGGCAACAGGATGCTGCCGGTTGCAACCGAGATGATCAGTAACATGCCGAGGCCACTGGCCGGGCCGCCGCTGGCGTACATCAAAAGTGTAATGGCGATGATGTCTACCAGTATTTGCGCGACGGTCTGTAATTCGTAGCCAGGTTGGCGCAGGCGTGCGGCGAAGCCGGCCAGTACACCGAACAGCAGGTAGCCGATGACGGTCAGTTTGTAGACAACGGGGTTCTGGACACCAAGTGTGGTGTTGTCTGTAAGGCTGAAAAACAGCACTGCCAGCAGGCCGGCGAGGATAACGCGGTAAAAGCTCAGCAGTCGCAGTGGCTTCCAGGTCAGCGCATCCAGGGCACCCTGGTTTGGAAATCTGTCTTCATAAAAGTCTTTCATGGGCAGAATCCGGCGTTACCACAGTGCCATTGTTTATGCGCCAGGGTCACGATGAGTTGCGCATATCCTCGTCGAGATGGGCCTGTGAGCAGTAGCGTTGTTCGCCACGTGTCAGCGCCTCCTGCTCGGGGATATAGATGCCACAGTTTGCACATTGCACCATTTTCCCGGGTTGCTGGCCGGACTGTGCCGGTGGCCGGGGTTTCTGCCACAGTCGTTTGACTATCATGACGATTATGACCAGGGCAATGATGATTAAAAGGGTGCGCATGAGAGACTGTTCTGTGAGTTGGTGACAGGGCGGTATCCTCGGGAATCTTACCTTAACCGCAGCTGATCAGCATGTCATGTTTCCCCCGGCTGCTGGAGTTGGTATGAATTACTTGATAACAGCTACCCAAGTTTGTCACACTCACGCCATGCACCTTCATGAATATCAGGCGAAGCAGTTGTTCTCCGAGTATGGCATTCCCGTTCCGCAAGGCCGCTTGCTGGAATCGGCTGATGAAGCTTCCGGCCTGGCTGAGGTATTGAGCGGACCTGCCTGGGTGGTGAAGGCACAGATCCATGCCGGCGGGCGTGGCAAGGGCGGTGGCGTCAGGCTGGTGGATAATCTGCAGGCGCTGCAACAGGCGGTACGCGAACTGCTGGGTTCGCAACTGGTGACACCGCAGACGGACGCCGGGGGCTTGCCGGTGAACAGTGTGCTGGTGGAGCAAACTGTCCCCATCGCCCGTGAAATCTATTTCGGCATGCTGGTGGATCGCAGTCGGGAACGTATCGGCCTGATGGTCTCCAGTTCCGGCGGCATGAATATTGAAGAAGTGGCGACCACTGATCCGGATGCCATTGTCACCGAGAGCGTCAATCCGGCGGTCGGTTTGCAAGGCTATCAATGCCGTAATCTTGCCTTTGCGCTGGGCCTGTCGGGCAAGCAAATTGGCAGCTTCACCCGACTGCTGCAGGCGGCCTATCGGCTGCTGCTGGATACCGATGCCGGACTGCTGGAAATCAACCCGCTGGTGGTCACCGAAGCCGGAGAGCTGGTGGCGCTGGATGCCAAGGTGGACCTGGACGACAATGCGCTGTTTCGTCACCCGCAACTGGCGGAGCTGCATGATGCGAGTCAGGAGGATGAGCGTGAGCATGCCGCACAGCAACACGGTCTGAATTATATTCGTCTGCATGGCAATATTGCCTGCATGGTCAACGGTGCCGGTCTGGCGATGGCGACCATGGACCTGATCAAGCTGCATGGCGGGATGCCTGCCAACTTCCTCGATGTAGGTGGTGGTGCAACCGCTGAAAAAGTCGCAGAGGCCTTCAAGCTGATTCTTTCCGACCCGCGCGTGGAAGCGATCCTGGTGAATATCTTTGGCGGTATCGTGCGTTGTGATTTGATAGCCGAGGGAATTCTGCAAGCGATCAGCGAGGTGTCAGTGAAGGTACCGGTGGTGGTGCGTCTTGAAGGCACCAACGCGGCGGCCGGACTGGAAATGATCGCACAGTCCAGCCTTGCCGTTGAGACCGCAAGTGACTTGACCGAGGCCGC
>CAJQPV010000035.1 GCA_905480305.1 uncultured Gammaproteobacteria bacterium
AGCATTTCGCCGTTGCTGTCAATGCGCAACTCACGGGCTGTCGGTACTCTTGCCAGTACATAGGCCGACAGTAACACCATCAGCTGCTGATTATCGTTATGCATGGCGGTCAGCATCTTGTCGCCGACAATCTGGCAACGCTGTTCCTGGTTCGGGTTTTGCACCCACTCACGACTCATTTGCCAACCGTTGTCCATATCCTTGTCAATCCTGTCAAAAAATTCACCGGCCTCGGAAATAATTTGCTGCGGAACAGTGATAGGATATATCTGGTCTTCAATAACAACTTTTAAAATCATACGAGCGACCTGATTCCTGATAGCCGGGGATTCAAGGCTGTTATTTTAACCCATACACGCCGGTACATGCAGGATTACCCATGCTCACACAAATCAGTCAGGTTCTTGACCAGCAGCAACTTGAGGCGGTACGCAACATCATCGCAACAGGAAAGTTTGCCGATGGCAGTGCGTCTGCAGGCATGGCTGCAAAGCGGGTCAAGCACAACGAAGAACTGGCGCTGGACCAGGTCCACCTGAAAGACCTCAACAACCTCGTCATGGGCAGCCTGGTCAAACACCCGACTTATCGCAGTGCGGCATTACCGCTAAAAGTTGCCGCCCCCTACTACGCCCACTACACCGCAGGCATGTCCTACGGCGAGCACGTCGACGACCCGGTCATGGGTAGCGGCACCGAACTGTACCGCTCGGATATATCCATTACCGTGTTTCTCAGCAATCCCGATGAATACGCTGGCGGCGAACTGGTTATCCAGACATCTTTTGGCGAACAACAGGTAAAACTGCCAGCCGGGGACGCCATCCTCTACCCGTCTTCCAGCACTCACCGGGTTGCCGAAGTCACCCGCGGTGAACGACTGGTTGCGGTAAGCTGGGTACAAAGCCTGGTACAGGAACCCGAGAAACGTGCCCTGCTGCATGACATGAACCAGGCACGGGAAACGCTGCTGCGGGACAAACCGGCCGCCGAAGAGACGCGACAGGTAAACCAGTCTTACATAAACCTTGTGAGGATGTGGGCAAACATCTAGGCATACACCGCATCCTGATTACTCATCCCCTGCCGGACCAACGTTCATACCGACAGAAAGGCGCAACCCGGAACCAAGATGCGCGGTAACCTCGTGCATCAGCTGCGGTGAAAACATCACCAGCTTGCCCGCCTGCGGATGTACCCTCAACTGCTTGTCCGCATCGTGCAACATCAGGTCGCCGGAATTCCCGGGAACACGAATATAGTAAACCGCCGAGAGCAGCTCATCATTCTCATCGTGGTGGTGCATTGCAGTACGGTGGCCCGGCTCCATGGCGTTAAACCAGAAACCGGCCTTCAGATTATCTGCGGGTACAGCCAGCAGCTTCGCCGCCTGCTGTTGCAGCACGTCCAGCACCACGTTTATTTCAGGAATATCGGCCTCGTCCGCATAGATATTCTCGAAGCGGCCCTCAAAATGATGCGACTGCCTTATCCGGTCCGTCCCGTATAACACCATAAACCGGTCATACAGGCGTGCATTAAGGCTGCCCGCGTTTTCTAATGTAAATTCCTGAAAAAGCATCTATATCCTGCCCTGCGACACTCCAGGGTGAGTATTTTACCTGCTCCAGATGCGTCTCTGAAGCCTTGCTCAGGCACACAAGCCCCACGATATACTCCATTTGAGAGATATTCCGATGACGCGCACATTGTAATACTACTCGACAATGAAAATTCCTTTCTTAATCTGAAACAGGAGTAAAGAAATGGCACTGGAAGTTAATGGCAAGAGTATTGAGACTGATGGCAATGGCAACCTTACAGACCCGCACAGCTGGAATGAAGATGTCGCCAGGGCACTCGCTGCAGAAGACGGCATCGAACTGGCCCAGGAGCACTGGGACGTCATCAATTACCTGCGCACAGAATACACCGAGAATAACGAACAGCCCATGGAGCGTGCGATCAACAAGGGCATGTCCAAGGTTTGGGGCAGAAAAGTCACCAGCAAGGACCTCTATGACCTGTTCCCGCTGGCACCCAGCAAGCAGGGAAACAAGATTGCAGGCCTGCCATACGTCGCACGTAAAGGTGGCTATTAAGTCCAGCGGTTCAGCAGCAATCGGCAGTCACAGAAATTTTCGACTTCCAATAAAAAAGCCGCAGCCTTTCGGCATGCGGCTTTTTTAATAGCCTGTTAGATCAAGTATACAGATCTAGCGGTGCGAACCCTTCTCCGTATGCGCCATGTCAACCAGCTTGTTGGCGAGGTCCATATATTCCTGACGAAAGCCTTGCAACAGGTGGCCTTTCTCAGCAGCAAAATAGTCTTCCATTTCGACGCCATTCTCATGCTCGAAGTCCATAAACTTCTTCTGCATTTCCAGCATCTTTGTAATCAGCTCCTGTTTCTCACTCATGACAGATTCTCCAGATTCAGGTAATTTCAAATAGTAGGCATCGGTTATTTGCTTACTATAGCCACTGGTCAGGGTCGGTAATATATCCCGAATGGGCAGTTTTGCCGGATAAACAGCCTGCCGGGAATTACTGTTCACCATCAGCTTCTTTTACCGGCTTGATACCCTTGTGCGGCAGAAAGATTCCACACCCATGGATTCGGCCACTACCCACGCCGGTCTGCTGCAGGCGTACCGACTGCTCCGGCTCAAGATCAGCAACCATCAAGCTGCGGGTAAACACCGGGCCATCGGGAAAATTCATGGTATGCGTAATGCCGCCCAGCATCTTCCTGCAAGGAATATTCAGTTCCTGCAGGCGGGCAGCCGTTTCTTCAAGAAACTCTGCTTCATCCAGTTCTTCCCGGGTAACCACATAACGCGCAAACAATGTCGGCAAACTGGACAACATGAACAGGTCAGACTTGCCAATCTCCAGCGGATGTCCTTCAATATCCAGCGTTTCGCCGCGCAACGCCTGTGCATCCTGCAAGCGACTTTTAGGTACACGCAGGCGCATGCGCGTACGCCTTGAAAGGTGTAATAACTCGTTCTCAACGTTCTCCGGGCGAAACCAGCCATTACCGGATGCTGCACCGTGGATCAGGTGAACGCCGGCATGCGCCTCGTCTTGCAGCCACGGCAGCCGCTCCAGCAGCGCAGAGGAAAGTGAATGCGCATGGTCCAGCGGGATGGTCGGACAACCGATTTTGAAAGCCACATCAACCACATCATCTGGGATAGCAAATTCGCCTTTGTTGTCTTTTTCATCATTCCAAAACATAATTTTAAGTACTCTATGTATCTCTCTGTTTATTAGTTACTTTGTGCAGCAGAAAAAGCGGCTTCCAGACGGTCTTCCCAGTCCTGCGGGGTATCCGGGAAAGGCGGTTTCACATCCATACGGAAAAACATTTCACCGCCGCGAGCGCGTTCCACAACCTCCTGTTTCAGGCCTTCAAATGACTCAAGGTCATGTCGCTGCAACAATATTTCACTCAACCAGAGCATAGTTAAACCTCGTCATTCATTATACGTTTGACGCCGGTGCCACGAATTCGTTCATGGTAGCGCGCACGATACAACAGGCGTTCCTGACCGGCCGCTGCATCATCGGCAAACGCCTCACGCTTGTGCAGCACATTATTGCAGATAATTCCCTGACCGGCGCGCAGGCGGTGTCTGATTATACAGGGTGAATCACTGGCCAGCAGTTCGCTCAGAAACCCCACTGCCTGATGTGTCAGCGAATCACTGTTCCACTCGATGCTGCGAGTACGCGCGGTATAGCGCATATGCAGTGCGCCGCTATCATCTGCAACCGAAAACACCGGCCCGGATTGCGCCGCGCGCAACTCGATGCCTGCCTCAATATTGGCCGGAATGGTCATGGCATCCGGCCGCATCAGCGCCCTTATATAGTCAGGATTCTCGTCACGCAGTAACAGGTAAGCAATCTCCGGGTCCAGAAACAGGTTGTCGCCGCCACTGGCGGAAGTCGAGACACAGTGCATAACGATGCCGCGCACCTGCTCATTCAAGCGGTTGTAATAGCCATCGGTATGCCAGTTCAACGGACGATTGGTATAGGGAATGTAGTGCGTGCCGGCAACTGCCTCAACCACCCGCAGTGAGGTAATACTGTCTTCGTCCGCACGCAGGTTCATATCCAGCGTTTCCAGACCAAACTGCCTGCCCAGCGCACGAACCGCCGACTTGTCCGTGTCAGCTTCACCTGTCACCGTGTAGATAGCCAGGTTAAGCTTGCCACAACGCTCCATGATGGCGGCATGCTCAGCCAGCGAAAGTGCCGCAGCATTTTGCACCGGCACCACAGCATCAGCCGCCATTGCACTATAGTTATCGAGCTTGGCAGAACGCCACCGCTGATAGTCCTGTTCGCGGTCGAGTTGAAACGGTTGGTATGTGGGTGATGAATTCGACATAAATGGCCAGCTGATATTATGAGTCCGATATTTTTTCATACACGACTTTATTGAAAAATATTTTGTAGCTCAGCCAGTTAGAAATGCATGTCATTCTCATTAACATTTGCTTTTTTTCGCACCATTGCAGCTGCCCGGAAAACACTAAAAAGCATTTAAGTGCACGTTAATATAAGAGAAAATACTACTCGCATTAGTAAAGCACCATGTAGCAACTAACTACAGGAATTTAAATATAATTTTTGCCAATACCCATTTCGGGGTACAGGCCTATAACCGCGCCACCCCATGGGTAGGATATGTTCGCACCGGCTACCAACCCTAGAATGCCCTTAATCAAGAGTTAGCGGTAGTAACTCACTGATTTAAACGTTGTCCGCGACACACTGACCGGGCGACAAGTCGCGAACTTGATGGTGTAGAAAACAAATTCTCAGGAGATCACCATGGCCAAGAACAATTATCCAACACCGATGCTCGACAACCTGGAAACCGGTCCGTGGCCGAGTTTCATTACCGGCATCAAGCGTCTGCGTGACGAACATCCGGACGAGCGTATCAACAACGTGACCAACGGCCTGCTTGGCCAGCTGGAACATTCCTACGAAACCCGCAAGGGTTACTGGAAAGGCGGCACGGTCAGTGTTTATGGTTATGGTGGTGGCATCATCCCGCGCTTCTCTGAAGTCGCTGATGCTTTCCCGGAATCCAGGGAGTTCCATACCCTGCGTGTCCAGCCGCCGGCAGGTAATTTCTACACCACCGATATGCTGCGACAGCTCGGTGACAGCTGGGAGAAACACGGCTCCGGCCTGGTGACCTTCCACGGTCAGACCGGCAACATCATGTTCATCGGTTCAACCACCGAAAACACCCAGCATTTCTTTGACGAGATCAACGAGTACGGCTGGGATCTTGGCGGCGCCGGTCCTTGCGTACGTACCGCCATGTCCTGTGTCGGTGGTGCACGTTGCGAGATGTCAAACTGCAACGAGCATGGAATCCACCGCTGGATGGTAAACAACTTCACCGATGATGTGCATCGCCCCGCCCTGCCTTACAAGTTCAAGTTCAAGGTCTCCGGTTGCCCGAACGATTGCCAGAACGCAATTGAGCGCTCCGACTTCGCCATCATCGGCACCTGGCGTGATGACATGAAGGTCAACCAGGATGAAATCAAGAACTACATCGCAAAGAAAGGCCGTCAGTACATCATTGACAACGTCATCACACGTTGCCCGACGCAGGCCATCGCACTTGATGACAACGACGACTTCATTATTGATAACCACAACTGTGTACGTTGCATGCATTGCCTGAACGTTATGCCGAAGGCACTGCACCCTGGCGATGACAAGGGTGTCACCATCCTTATCGGCGGCAAGCGCACTCTGAAGATCGGCGATCTCATGGGCACCGTGGTGGTACCGTTCAAGAAGCTGGAAACCGAAGAAGATTACGAAAGCCTGCAGGAAATGGCTGAAGACATAATCGACTTCTGGGCAGAAAACGGTCTGGAGCACGAGCGTTGCGGTGAAATGATCGAACGTATCGGCCTGGTGAACTTCCTCGAAGGCATCGGTATCGATGTTGACCCGAACATGGTCGGCAGCCCGCGTCAAAGTTCCTATGTCCGCATGGACGGCTGGGATGAAGAAGCCGAAAAATGGTTTGAGAGAAAGCGTGAAGAAAAACTCGCTGCCTCTGCGTAACAAGCCAGCCGCTGAATCAAGGCAGTCCCGGTGCCCTGCACAGGGATTTGTTAAATAAAATACAGAAATACAGGAGAATCTCATGGCACAAGATATGCGGTCGCCGATCGAATCAGGTTGCCCGGATGCGTTCCAGTACATGCACCCGGTCATGCGCAAGAACTACGGACAGTGGGCATACCACGAAGATCCGCAGCCAGGCGTGCTGTTGCACGTTTCCAATAACGGCGACAAGATATGGACTGTCCGTGCAGGTACCCAGCGTATTCTCGACGTTTTCACCCTGCGCACGCTTTGCGACATCGGTGACAAGTACGGTGAAGGTTATATTCACTTCACCATTCGCAGCAACATTGAATACCAGGTTGCTGATGAGGCCAAGGTACAACCACTGATCAAGGCAATTCAAGATGCCGGCTTTATCGTCGGTGGTACGCGTAACTCGGTCGCCATGCTGTCACACACCCAGGGCTGGTTGCACTGCGACATCCCGGGTACTGACGCCTCCGGTGTTGTTAAATCCATGATGGACGAACTGATCGACGAGTTTAAAGAATGGAACATGCCGAACCGTGTGCACATGACCACCTCTTGTTGCCAGATTAACTGTGGCGGCCAGGGTGATATCGCCATAAACGTGCAGCACACCAAGCCGCCGAAAATCAATCACGACCTGGTCTCCAACGTCTGCGAGCGCCCGTCAGTCGTGGCACGTTGCCCGGTTGCCGCAATTCGCCCGGCACTGGTCAATGGCAAGCCTTCACTGGAAGTCGACGAGAAGAAGTGTATCTGTTGCGGCGCCTGTTTTCCGCCTTGCCCGCCGATGCAAATCAATGATGCCGAGCACTCCAAGCTGGCTATCTGGGTTGGTGGCAATCACTCCAATGCGCGTGGCAAACCGACCTTCCAGAAGCTGGTTGCCTCGGGCATTCCGAACAACCCGCCACGCTGGCCTGAAGCCACCGCCGTGGTGAAGAAGATTCTCAAGACCTACAAGGACGATGCCAAGGACTGGGAACGCATGAATGACTGGATCGAACGTATTGGCTGGCCACGTTTCTTTGAAAAGACCGGCTTGCCATTTACCAAGTATCACATCGATAACTGGCGTGGTGCCCGTGCCAGCCTGAACGCTTCAACACATATCCGTTTCTAGGGGGTACTTGTATGAAGCTCACTATTCAGGTTAACGAAGGTCCCTACCAGCACCAGTCTGCTGACTCGGCCTATTACTTTGCCAAGGCTGCCCTGGAAAAAGGACACGAAATCTATCGTATCTTTTTCTACCATGACGGCGTCAATAACGGTACGCGACTGACCACTCCGCCGCAGGACGACCGCAACATCGTCGCCCGCTGGAGCGAACTTGCACAGCAGCATGACCTGGACATGGTTTTGTGTGTGGCAGCAGCGCAACGTCGCGGCATCGTTGACGATGGCGAGGCCGAACGAAATGGCAAGGACGCAACCAATATTGCACCAGGTTTCCGGATTTCCGGTCTCGGTCAGCTTATTGAAGGTGGCGTACAGAGCGATCGCCTGGTTGTATTCGGCGACTGATCGGGAGACTGAAAATGGCAGAAGAAACAAAGAAATTCATGTATATCAACCGTAAAGCACCTTACGGAACCATATACGCATGGGAAGCCCTGGAAGTCGTACTGATCGGCGCCGCTTTCGAACAGGATGTCAGCGTGGCCTTCATGGATGACGGTGTATACCAGTTAGCGAAGGGCCAGGACACCAGCGGAATCGGCATGAAGAATTTCTCGCCGACCTACGCGGCTCTTGGCGACTTCGAAATCACCAAGATTTATGTTGAAAAGGAATCACTGGAAGAACGCGGGCTCACACTTGATGACCTGCAGCACCTGGTTTGGGAAGACGAGGATGAAGACTGGGCAGAAAAGGATTCTATCCGCCTGGTCAGTCGCGCCGAACTGGGTGAAGTGCTTGCTGGGCAGGATGTCCTGTTTAACTTTTAATTCGGGAAGGCCAAACACATGTCTATGTTACATCTGGTAAACAAATCGCCTTATGAGAACAATAATCTCAGCACGGCGTCTTCAATCATGCAAGGCGGTGATGAACTACTGCTGATCGAGGATGGTGTGTACGGTGCAGTTAAAGCCGGTAAGGCATCAGCAATGCTTGAAGGCTGTACAGTATCCGTCATGGGACCTGATCTTGCTGCCCGTGGCATTTCTGAAGACAAGCTTGCCGATGGCGTTAACGTCATCGACTACAACGGTTTTGTTGAACTGGTTGAGAAAAATGACAAGGTACAGTCCTGGCTGTAACTTGCATCACTTATGCACTTTTTAGAGAGGAGATTTACTCATGAGCAGTATTGAAGCAAACGGCAAGACTTACGAAACTGATGAAGAAGGTTACCTGGCTGACCTGAACACCTGGGACAAGGATGTTGCTGCTGTTATGGCAAACATTGATGACTGCGAGCTGACCGACAGCCACTGGGAAGTGATTAACTTTCTGCGTGAATACTATGAAGAATACCAGATCGCTCCTGCGGTTCGTGTTCTGACCAAGGCCATTGGCAAAAAGCTCGGCAAGGACAAGGGCAACAGCAAGTACCTGTACGAACTGTTCCCTTATGGCCCGGCCAAGCAGGCTTGCAAGTACGCCGGCCTGCCGAAGCCTACCGGCTGCGTATAGGTCTCTGACAGTTTGTCCTGCAGGGGTTAATCCCTCTGCAGGCGCTGGCAGTTTTTACCAACTCAACCGTAAGGGAGCTCAGAAACATGCCGTTTCTGACCATAGTTTATGCGGTGCTGTTCTATGCTGCGACGGCCTTGATGGTCGTTGGGCTGGCGTCCAAGATTCGTCAGTATGCAAAGACTCCGGCACCCCTGAAAATACCGACCACACCGGCACCGGTGACGCGTTCCGGCGTGGTCATGCGGATGTTCCGCGAACTGGTATTTTTTGAAAGCCTGTTCAGGTCCAACAAATGGATCTGGCTTTTCGGCTGGCTGTTTCATTACGGTATGTTTCTGGTACTGGCGCGTCACTTGCGCTATTTCACAGATCCGGTATGGACCTGGGTAGACCTGATACAGCCTTTTGGCATGTATGCGGCGTTTGCCATGTCAGCCGGGTTGCTCGGTCTTTGGGCACGTCGTTTCTTCGTCGATCGTGTGCGCTATATCTCCTCTCTCTCTGACCACCTGATGCTGGCACTGCTGTTTTCGATCGCCGGCACAGGCCTGATGATGGACTATGTGACCCATACCGATATTGTGGCAGTAAAGGAATTTTTCCGTGGCCTGATGTATTTCAACTGGCAACCGATCCCGGAAGATCCGGTCCTGCTGGTTCATCTGGGACTGGTTGCCACGCTGATGATTATCTTTCCGATCAGCAAACTATTGCACGCACCCGGTGTGTTTTTCAGTCCCACCCGTAACCAGGTGGACAACCCGCGTGAAAAACGTCATCTGTCCGCATGGGCAGCCGAGCTGGAAAAGTAACAGGAGCTAGAGCGTGGCTGATTTCGAAACACCGGAACTGAAAGAATACCCTGTCATACCTCATATAGAGGTAGGCACAATGGCGCACAGCAAGCCGTTTGTCGCCAAGGAACAGTTTCAGGAACCATTGGGTTTCCCCGGTGAACTGGTTGATAACTGGCAGC
This sequence comes from uncultured Gammaproteobacteria bacterium, assembly GCA_905480305.1. Classification (GTDB taxonomy): domain Bacteria; phylum Pseudomonadota; class Gammaproteobacteria; order UBA9214; family UBA9214; genus UBA9214. The sequence goes on from CAJQPV010000035.1 coordinate 9,773, forward strand.
AGGTCGCCTACGACAAGATGGAAGAACTGACCGGCAAGTACCGTTCACTGGCCGTGTTCCTGGACTCCTGCGTTAAATGCGGTGCCTGTACCGACAAGTGCCACTACTATCTCGGCACCTCTGACCCGAAGAACATGCCGGTCGCCCGTCAGGACCTGTTCCGCAAGGTGTATCGCCGCAAGTTTACCTTTGCCGGCAAGTACTTCCCGAAACTGGTTGGTGCTGTTGATCTGACAGAAGATGTATTGAACGACTGGTACAGTTATTTTCACCAGTGTTCACAGTGTCGACGTTGCTCGGTTTACTGCCCGTATGGTATCGACACCGCAGAAATCTCCATGGCAGCACGCGAAGTCATGGACAGCATTGGTGTCGGTCAGAAATACTGTAATGAGATTATTGCCAAGGTTTACAAGATTGGTAACAACCTTGGACTGCCGCAACCCGCCCTTCTCGACACACTGGAAGGACTGGAAGAAGATATTGAAGACGACACCGGCGTCACCGTGCGTCTGCCGCTGGACGTCAAGGGTGCCGACGTACTGGTGGTCACCCCGTCTGCCGATTTTTTTGCCGAACCACATGTTGATGGACTGATGGGTTATGCCAAGGTCTTCCATGAATCCGGCATCAGCTGGACACTCAGTTCACACGCCAGCGAAGCGGCCAACTTCGGCATGTTCATCGGCAGCTATGAAAACATGCGCAAGGTGGCGTTACGTATTCGCGAGGCCGCCCTTGATCTGGGCGTAAAGCGCATTATTTTCGGTGAGTGCGGCCACGCCTGGCGAGTTGCCTACAACTTCCTGAACACGCTGGCCGGACCGTTTGATTTTCTGGATCCGAAATACCCGGTACCCATGCACATCATGGAATTCACCCACGACCTGATTCAGCGTGATGCACTGACGCTGGACAAGTCTGCCAACGATGACATGGTGCTGACCTATCACGACTCCTGCAACGTGGCACGTGCCTCGCGCATGGGCCCAAAGCCGGGTGGACAGTTTATTCTGCCGCGTGAAGTCATCAAGGCCAGCTGCAACCATTTTTATGACATGCCGCAGGATACCATTCACGACGCAACCTACTGTTGCGGCGGCGGCGGCGGCCTGCTGACAGACGACCTTATGGAACTGCGCGTCAAGGGTGCCTTGCCAAGAATGGAGGCACTGAAGCACGTCGTGGAGAATCACGGCGTCACTCACATGGCTGCAATCTGCGCCATCTGCAAGAGTCAGTTTGCAAAAGTGATGCCCTACTACGGCTTTCAGATGGACAGCATTGTCAGCGTGCACCAATTGGTGAGTAACGCAATCGTTTTAGGTAATAAACAGTAACAAAACATCTGGTTCAGGCTAAAACCAGATCAGATTAATCAGGAGACAAGACATGGCAACTTCTCGAGATGACATGGAAAAAGATCTGACATTTCGCCGCTATGAAGAGGGTGATCATGAATACAAACGCATTGGTGATGATATCTTCAACGAAGATACCACATACAAATGTCCGACCTACGTGCACCGCACACCGCCATGCCAGGGCAGCTGCCCGTCCGGTGAGGATATCCGTGGCTGGCTGCAGATCGTGCGCGGCATTGAGAAGCCGTCCGGCGAGATGACCATGGAGGAATACGCCTTCCGTCGATCAACCGACGCGAACCCCTTCCCTTCCATGATGGGACGCGTATGCCCGGCCCCGTGTGAAGACGGTTGCAACCGCAACAATGTTGAAGATTTCGTTGGCATTAACTCTGTTGAACAGTTCATCGGTGACTCTGCCTACGAAGAGAAATTCAGCTTCGACAACTCCGCCCCGCTGAGCGGCAAGAAAATCGCCATCATCGGTGGCGGCCCGGCCGGCATGGCAGCAGCCTACCAGCTGCGCCGTAAAGGCCATGAAAGCACTATTTTCGATGACCATGAAGAACTGGGCGGCATGATGCGCTATGGCATCCCGGGCTATCGTACCCCGCGTGACATACTCGACCACGAGTGTCAGCGCATTGTCGATATGGGCGGTATTGAACTGCGCATGAATACCCGCGTCGGCAAGGACGTCAGCATCGAGGCAATCGATAAGGAATATGATGCCATCCTTTGGGCGCTGGGCTGTAAATCAGGCCGCAAGTTGCCGGTCCCGAACAGCGATGCTCCCAATTGCGTGTCCGGTGTGGCCTTCCTGGAAGCCTTTAACAAGGGCACACTGAAAGTCACTGCAGACAAAGTTGTATGCGTGGGTGGTGGTGATACCTCGATCGACGTGGTCTCCGTTGCCCGCCGCCTTGGCAAGATCAAAAAAATCAACAAGGAAGACCGTCCGGAACAGGTTATCGGTGGTTACGTTGCCCATGACTCTGCCTTTGCCGCCGCCCGTGAAGGTGCAGAAGTCATCCTGACCTCGCTATTTCCGAAGGAGGAAATGACCGCCGCAGAACATGAAGTTCATGATGCCTTGCATGAAGGTGTACGCATTGATGACGGCGTCATGCCGATGGAAGTCATACTCAACGATGAAGGCCGTGCAATTGCGCTGAAGATGGCCAAGTGTACCGTGGAAGACGGGCGCCCGATTCCGGTCGAGGGCAGCGAGTATACAATTGAATGCGACCTGATCGTTTCGGCCATTGGCCAGGGTGGCGATCTGTCCGAGGGTCTTGAATCTCTCGATAACGGTCGTGGCCTGATTGATTCCGACGCCTTTTACCAGGTCCCGAACCGCGAAGGCCACTTCGTCGCCGGCGATATTATTCGTCCACATCTGCTGACCACTGCAATTGGCCAGGCATCTATTGCATCTGAAAGTATTGACCACTACCTGAAGCATGAAGATCAGTCCAAGCGACCCAAAGTCGACGTTCATCACTTTGAACTGCTGCAGAAGCTCAGCGAAACCAACCTGGCTCCCGAGGCATTTGAAGCTGCAAAAGAAGGCGACATGCGTGGCACGGCAGGGGCCAGCTTTGCCGTACATAACTACGAAGACCGCGCCAGCGCAGAGATCATATCTTCAGAGCGCCTGTTTCTTGGGCATTTCCCGTTCACTCCCCGCGTCAAGCGTTCTTCCAGTGGTCCATCTGCAGAAGAAGTGCTGGGACATTTTGCGGAACGCGGAATCGGCCTGACAACCGAGCAGGCAGTCGAGGAATCCGGTCGTTGCATGAGCTGCGGCATGTGTTTTGAGTGTGACAACTGCGTTATCTATTGCCCTCAGGATGCAATCTTTCGCGTCAAGAAAGACCAGTACACCACCGGTCGCTACGTCGATACCGACTACGACAAGTGCATTGGCTGCCACATCTGTTCTGACGTATGCCCCACCGGCTACATCGACATGGCTATGGGCGATCACTAAGCGCGAATCATCACATGATTAAATACAGTCTCATCACACTGCTATTCAGCCTGTTGCTTGGTGTTTACCCGCCAGTCATGGCTGCTGATGTAGGGTCCGACGAAGATACATCAGGACCGTTCATCCCCAAGGCGCAGCGTCGTTTCAGCGAGGAACAGGGCTGCGTCGAACCGACCGGGGAGATGCGCGCCAATCACATGGAGTACATCCTCGACCAGCGTGATGCGACCGTGTATGAAGGTATACGTACCAGGCAGT
>CAJQPV010000036.1 GCA_905480305.1 uncultured Gammaproteobacteria bacterium
AAACTGATTCCCTCTTCTCCAGCCAGCCTGGAAAGGTTAGCCATCATCTGCTGCCATTCTGGATCTGAGTAGCCCAATTCGGATGAATCCATACCCGTTGCGGGTGTTTCCGGATGAATTTCCAGAAAGCACCAGTTGACCTTGAGGTCGTAGTCTTCACGTAAACGATCAAGGCGAACATCCCCCACGTAGCAGAACGGACAGATGTAATCTGTAAAAACAGTAGCGAGCAGTTCGGGCTTTTCGGTGACTGCCATGATGGACACCCTGGACACCCGTCGTGGGTTCGCGCATGCAATGCGTTCCCGCATAAAGCGGGTCGGTGACAAGCTATCGCAGACAAGGTCCGCTCCTACAGGTGCATCTATTCATGTAGAAGCGGACCGTATCCACGATCAGGCTCAATTACTACAGGCTATGCCTGATGGGTCATTTCCAGCAACAGCTCGTTCAAGCGATTAACAAATGATACCGGGTCTTCAAGCTGGCCGCCTTCACTGAGCATCGCCTGGTCCAGCAACACGTTTGACCAACTGGCGAAACGCGTTTCATCCGCCTCATCCTTGAGACGACTGACCAATGGATGTGACGGGTTAATCTCCAGATCCGGCTTGGTAGTCGGCACTTCATGACCGGCCTGCTTCAACATCTGCTGCATATGCACGGCCATGTCATTTTCACCCATCACCAGGCAGGACGGTGAATCCGTCAGGCGCTGACCAACACGGACGTTAGCAACACGCTCCTCGAGCACCACCTGCATACGTTTGACCAGGTCGGCATACTCATCTTCGGTCTGTTTTGCAGCCTTCTTTTCTTCTTCATCAGCCAGTTCGTCCAGGTCCAGTTCACCCTTGGCGACCGATACCAGCGATTTGCCATCAAATTCATTGAGGTGTGATACCAGCCATTCATCGACACGATCAGACAGCAGCAACACCTCGATGCCCTTGCGGCGGAAAATCTGCAGATGCGGACTGTTTTTTGCTGCCGGGAAGCTGTCAGCAGTAATGTAATAAATCTTCTCCTGCCCTTCCTTCATGCGTGCAATGTAATCAGCCAGCGACACCGTCTGTTCTTCACTATCAGTCTCGGTGGTCGAGAAGCGCAACAGCCTGGCAATTTTCTCCTTGTTGGCAAAGTCTTCTCCCGGGCCTTCCTTGAGCACATTACCGAACTGTTTCCAGACATTGGTGTAATTCTCAGGCTCGTTCTTTGCCATTGTCTCCAGCAGACCCAGCACCTTTTTGACAGAACCGGAACGGATAGTGTCGATCAGCTTGTTGTGCTGCAGAATCTCGCGCGACACGTTCAGTGGCAGGTCATCCGAGTCCACCAGGCCGCGCACGAAACGCAGGTAGTAAGGCATTAACTGCTCGGCATCATCCATGATAAACACGCGACGTACATACAGCTTGATACCGTGGCGGCTGTCGCGATCGTACAGGTCAAAAGGTGCCCGTGACGGAATATAAAACAGTGTCTTGTAGGACTGATTACCTTCTACATGGCTGTGAACCCAGGTCATCGGGTCTTCAAAATCATGCGCCACGTGCTTGTAGAATTCCTTGTATTCTTCATCCGTCACTTCATTGCGCGGACGTGTCCACAGGGCAGAAGCCTTGTTGACGGCTTCATATTCCGGTTCCTTGTCCTCTTCTGCCTCGCCCAGCATTTCAATGGGCAGCGGTATGTGGTCTGAATACTTGTGGATAATATTTTTCAGGCGGAAGCTGTCGAGAAACTCGTCCTCATCATCACGCAGGTGCAAGACCACCTCGGTACCGCGCTCCGCCTTCTCAACGGTTTCCAGCGTAAACTCTCCATCGCCTGCCGAGCTCCAGCGCACACCGTGCTCTGGCCCCAGGCCGGCACGACGTGTCGTCAGGGTTACCTTGTCGGCAACGATAAACGAGGAGTAGAAACCAACACCAAACTGGCCAATCAGCTGCGTATCATTGGCCTGGTCACCGGTCAGTGACTCGAAGAACTGGCGGGTACCGGATTTGGCAATGGTGCCGACATTATCGACCACTTCATCCCGGGTCATACCGATGCCGGTGTCCGAGATAGTCACGGTCCTGTTGTCCTTGTCGAAATCGATGCGAATCCGCAAGGTGCTATCGCCATCGTAGAGCTTGTCGTTTGCCAGCGCCTCGAAGCGCAGCTTGTCACAGGCATCAGAGCTGTTTGAAACCAGCTCGCGCAGGAAAATTTCCTTGTTGGAATACAGGGAATGGATCATCAGCTGCAGCAGCTGCTTCACCTCGGTCTGAAATTCGAGGGTTTCTTTCTGGGTATCAACGGTCATGCGGGTAATTTCCTCTGTGTTTTTTGCTGTATTGCTGACGTTGGGGCTTAATGAGGCATTTTCAAGGCCTTTTCGTGACCAAGCAGCCATTTCTTGCGATTGATTTCACGCCCGTCCGTCTTTCCGGAATAGCCACCGAGGCCGGAGGCACTGACCACGCGGTGACAAGGGACAATAATGGATACCGGGTTGTGGCGGCAGGCGTTGCCGACGGCACGGGCGCCGCTGTCGAGGCGGGCAGCCAGCTGCCCGTAGGCCAGGGTCTTGCCGGCAGGGATTTGAGTCAAAGCCTGCCAGACACGCAGTTGAAAGTCCGTGCCCCGCAGTTCGAATGGCAGTGAAAACCGGCAATGCGGATTGTGAAAATAGCTTCCCAACTGCCGGGTTATCTGTTTACCCGGTGCTGTCGTTGCAGGCTTCAGCACCGCCCTGTTGCCGAGATAGTCCAGCCGGATGATTACGGCATCCTGCAACTGCACACCCAGCTTCCCCAGGGGCGAATCAAGCACAATATCGTAGCTATTTGCTGCGGGTAACATACTCGGTAATTGTAGCCTGTTAGAGGAAATCGCGCTTGCGATGCGCTCCTACGACAATAGATACACCTGCGGGAGCGGACCTTGTCCGCTTGGAGGAAATCGCGCATGCGATGCGCTCCTACGACAATAGATACACCTGCAGGAGCGGACCTTGTCCGCGATTACGCCCGCCGGCAAGCTTGACAGACAAAAAAACGGGCATCCCGGTCAGGATGCCCGCTGGTGTTC
>CAJQPV010000037.1 GCA_905480305.1 uncultured Gammaproteobacteria bacterium
ATTGGTACTGACAGCAACACCGCGCACTTCCTCGATCTCGCCACGGGTAATCGGCTGTCTATAGGCGATCAGTGACAGCGTCTCCAGCAATGCCCGGGAATAACGGGCCGGCTTCTCTTCCCACAGACGCGACACCCATGGTTGCATGGTTTCCCTGATCTGGACACGATAACCACTGCCTGTCTGTACCAGGTCAATACCCCGCGATTCATAGTCCGATTGCAAGGCAGCGATCGCTTCCCTGATCAGGTTACGGTCCACCATGTCCTGCTCGCCCACCATGGTCAGTATCTGGTCGATACTCAGCGGCTTGCCGGCGCCCAGCAAAATGGCTTCCACAATATTCTTCAGCTGTTGTATTTCCATGTATCTCTTCTACCCGGGTGTGTTTGCTGCTCAGGCTATTGCCTGTTCGGTGGCCAGCGGCTCACTGGTTTCTTCTACACGCGCCGCGGCCTTCACATGAATGGGGGCAAACGGTTCAGCCTGGGTCAAATCAAGCAGTGATTCCTTCACCAGCTCCAGTATCGCCAGAAATGAAACTACCACGCCCATGCGGCCCTCTTCGACGGTGAACAGATCCGTGAAACTGGTAAAGCGCGACGAGTTCACCTTGCTCAGTATGCTCGACATCCGCTCCCTGACGGACAGGGATTCCAGCTGCACATGATGATGGGCATACATGGAGGCTCGTTTCATCACATCCTGAAAGGCGTCAATCAGATCCTTCAGATCCACTTCCGGCGGCAACACGACCACCTTGCGCTCAATCGGTTCGGCAGAGGCCTGGAACACATCACGACCCAGCCTTGGCAGGGAGTCGAGGTCTTCCGCAGCCTGCTTGTAGCGTTCATATTCCTGCAGCCGGCGAATCAGTTCCGCACGCGGATCTTCTTCATCCTCATCAATCCCGGGCGGCCTTGGCAGCAGAATGCGCGACTTGATCTCCGCCAGCATTGCCGACATCACCAGGTATTCGCCGGCGAGCTCCAGCTGCATTTCCTGCATAAGTTCAATATATTCAACATATTGGCGAGTTATTTCCGCCACGCGCAAATCGGCAATATCAAGATTTTCCTTGCGGATCAGATACAGCAGCAGGTCCAGCGGTCCCTCGAAAGCCTCGAGAAATACCGTCAGTGCTTCCGGTGGTATATAGAGATCATGGGGTAGTGACTGAATCGGCTTGCCCTGAACAACGGCGAGGGGCAATTCTTCCTGGGGGTGGACGTCCGGCGAAACTTCGCGGCTCTGGTTTTCGTTCATATCATGCCCTGGTACGTGGTGACCTTCGTCGTATCCGAGGGACGATCTCGATCGTCCGGCAGATACTACCCTATTTTCAGCAGGGTGTCGCCCCTTTTGGGCCACCCGTCAAGTGTACTTCAGCCCCATGGCCTGGCGCACTTCATCAAGCGTTTCACGCGCGACATCACGCGCCGCCTCCGAGCCTTCACGAATAATCGCCCGCACCCTGCCAGGGTCCTGCTCGAACTCGCTGGCGCGTTCCTGTATCGGCAACAACTCGGCCAGCACGCTTTCAATAATCGGCTGTTTGCAATCCAGACAACCAATGCCTGCCGAGGTACAACCCTCGCGTACCCAGTCTTTCACCTCGTCACTGGAATAGATGCCATGCAGTTGCCATACCGGACAGATGTCAGGATTGCCCGGATCGGTACGCCGCACCCGCGCCGGGTCGGTCGGCATGGTACGTAACTTCTGGCGCACGTCTTCCGGATTCTCACGCAGGGTAATAGTGTTGCCGTAGGACTTGGACATTTTTTGCCCGTCCAGGCCTGGCATCCTGGAAGCCGGCGTCAGCAGGGCTTCCGGCTCGGTCAGTATCATGCGTCCGCCACCTTCCAGGTAGCCCAGCAGCCGTTCGCAGTCGGCTATCGCCAGGTTCTGCTGCTCGGCCAGCAGTGCGCGGGCCACCTCGATCGCCTCATGATCACCCTGCTGCTGGTAACGCTTGCGCAGGTCACGGTACATACGGGCATTCTTTTTACCCATCTTTTTGATGGCCGCCTCAGCTGCCTCTTCATAGCCGGGTTCGCGGCCGTAGAGGTGGTTGAAACGCCGCGCCACTTCCCGGGTCAGTTCCACGTGTGCCACCTGGTCTTCACCGACCGGCACCTTGTCGGCACCGTAGATCAGGATGTCGGCACTTTGCAGCAGCGGGTAGCCAAGAAAGCCGTAAGTCGCCAGGTCACGTTCACGCAGTTTTTCCTGCTGGTCCTTGTAACTCGGTACGCGCTCCAGCCAGCCCAGCGGCGTCACCATCGACAACAGCAAATGCAGTTCGGCATGTTCCGGCACATGCGACTGGATAAAGAGTTGCGCCGCACCGGGATTGACACCGGCTGCCAGCCAGTCGATCACCATGTCCCAGACACTGTCTGCGATAATTCCGGACTCTTCATAATGTGTCGTCAACGCATGCCAGTCTGCCACGAAGAAGAAACAGTCAAATTCCTGCTGCAACCGCACCCAGTTCTTTAGCACACCGTGGTAATGCCCGAGGTGCAAGCTGCCGGTTGGTCGCATTCCGGACAACACCCGGCTGTTCACATTCAAACCACCCAAAACAATCTCCTATCTACCTATGAGCGTCATCAACAACAACTGGAACTGTTGTGCCGACAATCCCGACACAGGCACCATCATCGAAATAAAAATACTGATCAGCGGCCACAGCACCGCTCCCAGCACCCCCGTCACCAGCAGACCTATCAGAATAAAAAAACCGTACGGCTCGATGCGACTGAACTTGTAGGCAATGGGTCCCGGCAACAAACCGGTCAATACCCGCCCACCGTCCAGCGGCGGCAATGGCAACAGGTTCAGGATCATCAGGATGCCGTTAATACTGATCCCGGCCACGCCCATGTAAACCAGCGCAAAACCGCTATCACCGAGCACCACACCGAGACGCAGCAACAAGGCCCAGCCAATAGCCATCAGCAGATTGGCCACCGGCCCCGCTGCAGCAACCAGCGCCATATCCCGCTTCGGTTGCTTTAAATTCTTCCAGTTAATAGGTACCGGTTTCGCATAACCGAATATAAATCCGGCCTGTAACAGCAACAACATACCCGGTATCAGAATTGTTCCCATCGGATCGATATGTTTTAGCGGATTAAGCGTCAAGCGCCCCAGCATAAAAGCAGTGTTATCACCCAGTTTCCTGGCAATCCAGCCATGCGCCACCTCGTGCACGGTTATGCCCAGTATTACCGGTACCACCCAGATGGAAATTTTCTGAACAAGGCTGAGATCAAGCATCGGCGGATTATAACCCTCTGCAAACTGAATGCATTATTTAAACAGCCCTTCGTCACTGCCACGACCCTTGCGCACAACCTGCATGGAACCATCCACCAGGTCGATCACCGTGGTCGGTTCCAGCCCGCAGTTATCGCCGTCGATCACCAGGTCCACCGCATGCTCGAGCTTTTCGTGGATATCCTGCGCATCCGTCTCCGGATGTTCCTGACCGGGCAAGATCAGCGTGGAACTCATCAGCGGCTCACCCAGCTCGTCCAGCAATGCCTGCGCGACCGGATGGTCGGGAATACGGATACCAATGGTCTTGCGTTTCGGATTCTGCAGGCGGCGCGGCACCTCATGCGTTGCCTTCAGGATGAAGGTATACGGGCCCGGCGTGAGCGATTTGAGCAGACGATAACTGCTGTTGTCGACCTTTGCATAAGTGGAAATTTCCGAAAGATCACGACACATCAGGGTAAAATTATGCCGGTTGTCGAGATTACGGATGCGGCGAATACGTTCCATGCCGGTCTTGTCACCGACGTGACAGCCCAGCGCGTAACTGGAATCTGTCGGATAGACGATCAGTCCGTCAGCACGAATAATCTCGACAGCCTGCTGAATCAATCGTGCCTGAGGATTAACCGGGTGTACCTGAAAATACCGGCTCATTGAAGCTCCTTACGGGTGACCGGCCAGCGATCACTTTCCCAGACAGGTTGACAGCCTGCCGGTAAAACCGGCAATTGACCCAGCCTGATCCATGGATTCTCCGGCCCGTGATAATCCGAGCCACAGGAAGCGAGCATATTCTGGCTGCGGCACAGCGCTGCCATGGCGGTAACATTGTCACGCGAGTGGCTGCCGGAAATCACCTCCATTCCGACACCGCCACACTCGCGAAACTCGCCGAGGAAGCGGCGCAGCTTGCTGGCCGTCATGCCATAACGCCCCGGATGGGCAACCACGGCCAGTCCGCCAGCCGCATCAATCCAGTGCAACGCATCTTCAAGGCTCGCCCATTTACCACTGACATAACCGGGCTTGTTATTTACCAGGAAACGCTTGAACACATCCCGCACAGATTTCGCATGCCCCTCTGCCACCAGGTGGTGTGCAAAGTGTGTGCGACCGACAATGCTCCCCCTGGCATGGCTACAGGCACCGGCGTAACAATCGGGGATACCCGCCCTTGCCAGTCGCCGCCCGATTTCCTCGGCACGCCAGTTACGAAAATCGCACAACCCTGACAAACCCTGCTGCAAAGGCTCACAGGCCGAATCAACACCCAGCCCCAGCACATGAATGGTCTGCGCCTGCCAGCTAACCGATATCTCCACACCGGGGACCAGTTGCATGCCAAGCGGGCGCGCAACCTGCGCTGCCTCGGCAAGTCCCTCGGTGGTGTCGTGATCAGTCAGCGCCAGCACATCTACCCCGCCGGCATGCGCCGCCGCCACCAGTTCGGCCGGGCTGAGCGTGCCATCTGAAGCACGCGAATGGCTGTGTAGGTCATAGTGAACAGGCATCCGGCCTATTCTACAGCAGCAAACGTTGTCGTGCGCCAAATATACACATTAGAAACAGGGTATCCCGGTCGCAGCAGCCCCCTTAAAACGTTAATATGGTGCGATTCGATAATGGACACATCAACATGCAAGCACTGGACGGAAAAATCACCGACATTGAAACTGCCCTCACCGGGGTCATGGAAACCTGCAAACAGGCCAATGCCCATTCATCTGCATTAGAGGATGCCGAAACCGACCTGCCCACGCTGGAGCAGGCCTTCGCACAGCTCATGGACGTAATGAACCGGATCGAGTCTGACACCCGCGCAGCCGGCGCCGGCAGCACCGGGGACGTCACTGAAATTGGCGAATATGCATTACGCCTGCAGGAAACCCTGTCCGGTATCGCAGACAAACTGGGGCTCAGCGAACAAAAGCAGCCACTGGCCTGTGTGAGCATCAACATGGCCCTGTGGGTCGCAGACCACGACGGCCGCCTCGAATCGCTGGAACACGTGGTCGATGCCATTGCGCAAATCGCCAACAGCACACAGGACCCGCAACAACTTGAACAGCTGAGCAGCGTGATGGCACGCATCATCAATGCCGTCTCCGTCCTGATCAGCGAAGACCTCGAAAAAATGAACCCTGGTCGACCGTGGCGGGTGCTGCTGCTGAATTACGGCATCGTTGCAACCCGCAGCCACAATACTGCATCGATGGAGGCCGCCTTTGCCGAACTGACCAGCAAACTGCCGGAAGATGCCACCCGCTTCTTCAGCGAGGGCATGCAGCAAATGGATGCGCTGGATTATCCACCCCATGTCCGCAAGGTAATGGAAAAATACCACCGCGAGTGGCCGGTTAACCGCTCCCTGCACTGATACCGGGCGATCCACCCGGCAGGGAACCATTAACAGCTGCAGCTATCCAAACGCTCTGACGGGTTTCAACAGCAGCCAAAACAGACTATTATTCAGCAGCTTTGAAGACATGCCAGTCAGGCATTTACAGACAAATACAGACAAGACACCCTTATGAAATTTCTTTTCGACCTGTTCCCGATTATCCTGTTTTTCATCGCCTACAAGATGTACGACATCTATGTAGCCACTGCCGTTGCCATCGCCGCCGCGTTTGTTCAGACCGGGCTGTTCTGGCTAAAGCACCGCAAATTCGAAAAGATGCACCTGATCACACTGGCGATCCTGGTTGTCTTCGGCGGTCTAACACTGATCCTGCGTGACCCGGTTTTTATCAAGTGGAAGCCGACCGTGGTCAACTGGCTGTTTGGAGCGACGTTTTTAGGTAGCCAGTTTATCGGTGACAAGACGCTGGTAGAACGCATGATGAGCCACGCCATCACTGCCCCGGTCGCTATCTGGCAGCGCATCAACTGGGCATGGGTGGTATTTTTTATGGCCATGGGCGTCCTCAATATCTACGTCGCCTACAACTATAGCGAAGCAACCTGGGTAAATTTCAAACTGTTCGGCATGATGGGACTGACGCTGGTGTTTGTATTCGGCCAGGCCTTCTATCTCAGCCGTTACATGGAAGTAGAAGAGGAACCCAAGTAGTGTTGTACGCCATCATCAGCGAGGATAAACCGGACAGCCTTGCTGACCGCCTGAGTACACGCCCGGCACACCTCGACAGACTGAACCAGTTAAAGGATGCCGGACGACTGGTACTGGCCGGGCCGCACCCCGCTATTGACAGCCCGGACCCCGGCGATGCCGGTTTCAGCGGCAGCCTGGTAGTCGCTGAGTTTGCCTCGCTGCAAGAGGCGCAAGCCTGGGCGGACGCAGACCCGTACATGACCGCCGGCGTCTACCGGCAGGTCACCGTAAAACCCTTCAACAAGGTATTGCCCTGATGACTGCAGAACGTGTTGAAATGATTCGCGAGCGTTTAACCAACAATTTGCATCCGACCGAACTGGACATTGTTGATGAAAGTGCCCGGCATGCCGGACATGCGGGTGCCGCCAGCGGCGGCGGTCACTTTATCGTTAATATCAGCGCCAGCGTCTTTAAGGACAAAACACTGATTCAGCGCCATCGCCTGGTCTACGACGCGGTGGATGACATCATGCATAGCGAAATCCATGCCCTCAGCATTCAGGCTAAAACACCCGACGAATCCTAATCCACCAACCCGAAAAGGTATCAACCTATGAAATACCCTTATTACCTGGCACTAATCACATCACTGGCTGCGCTAACCGGTTGCGACCAGGTTCAGAATAACGACAGCAGCGCTGACAACAGCGCGACAGCATCAACAGTCGCAGAAACACCGGCTGCCGCAGGTGTTGTTATCGCCACAGTAAATGGCCAACCTATCACCAGCAGTGAACTGGATGTCTATAGCGGCCAACGCAAACCGCCTAACAATACGCCGGAAGCCAATAGCGAAGAAGTCATCATGAAGGAACTGGTCTCTCTTGAGCTAATGAGACAGGAAAGCATCAGCAAGGGACTGGACAAGCAACCCATGGTGATTGCGACTATAGACCAGCAGGAACGAACAGCACTGGCCGGGGCCGCCATCCAGGATTTCCTGGCCAACAGCCCGATCACCGATGATGATGCAAAAAAGATTTATGACGAGCAGATGGGCAAGGCGACCAGCGAATTCAACGCGCGCCATATCCTCGTCAAGGAACAGGATGAAGCCGTAGCCATTATCGATTTACTCGACAAGGGCGGCGACTTTTCAGAACTCGCCAAGGAAAAATCCACCGGCCCGTCCGGCGCCAGCGGTGGTGAACTTGGCTGGTTTAACGAATCCCAGATGGTCAAGCCGTTTTCAGAAGCAGCAGCGCAGCTTGAAAAGGGTCAGTACACCAAGACCCCGGTACAAACACAGTTTGGCTGGCACGTCATCATCCTCGATGACAGCCGTGCAAGCACACCGGTTCCCTATGATGATGTAAAAGACCGTATAAAGATGTTGCTGGCCAATCAGAATATGCAACAGCATGTTGAAGAACTCCGCAACGCTGCGAATATCGAGATCAAGTAACAAGGGTGACATGCCGGTCGGCAGCTACATGCCGGCCGGCAATTTTTTAACGATCAGTGCAAATCCTTGCCAGCTACCTCAGCCGGGTGCGTCCCCTGCCTCTGCGGCGGACCGGTTAGCGCCTCGCGTCCGATAACCGGCAACCATACCTGGATGCGCGGACCTGTCCGCACCGAGCTGACCACACTGAGACAACTGTTGTACGCCGGGTCCAGTAACTCATAGATCTCCTCACCATCCGCACTGCTACTGTTAGCAAGATCTTGCCGCTCCAGCAGCAAGGCCGCAACAGCACCGGGTAACGGCCCGGGCGGTAGCCGGACCACGTATTTCAAATAACGCCCTGCCTGCAACCAGCATGGCTGCTGCCCGGTTACAAAAGTATCACTCACATCCAGCTCGACTGAAACAGCAGGCGCCGTATCCCCGAGCAATGACAGCAGTTCCGCCAGCAGGGTCAAGACAGAACCTCCCTGACCCGCAGTCACGCCCTGCCCGGCCCGGAGCGATACCAGCTCATCCAGCTCTGTGCCAAGCGACTGCAAGGCCTGTGGTAACAACTCAAGAAAGCGCCACAATCCGGATACACCACCCGCATATTCCAGCAGGTTTAAATCTCCGTTGCGTTCCCTCTCGGCTACCGGCTCCGGCAGCATCTTTGGGCTGGTCACGGCCGCTTGCTCTGCGTCCAGTTGGGCGCCTCCGGGCAGGCACACCGGCGCCTGTACTGCAGCAAGCAGTTTCTCCAAAAATGCTGGCAGCGTTTGCCGGGAGGCCTCACGCGAGGCGGCATCATCCAGCACGTCGACAGCAGCGACAATACCAGCGGTGGCATCAGCGTCCGGAAACAGCGAAGAGAAGGCTTGCCGGTTTTTTTCAGCCAGGGGTACAAGCCGGTCTTCAGAGACGTTACCCAAATACGCCAACTCGAGACCAAGATGACGCTTAACGAGTCTGGAGAAATCATCATATATTTGTCTGCAATCGACAGCAGGTTCAGACTTGTTAACAAGCAGGCACAAATTTCCGGAGAACCCGTTTAAAGACAGCACCCGCAACAGTGCAAAAGCCTCAGCCTGTGCGCCGGCTTGTGGAGTAATAACCAGAATAACCATCGCTGCCGCACAGCAGCTGGCAAGCTGCAAGTGTGCATCCATAGCGGAAGTATCTACCAGGAAATCGTCGTATCCGTCATGC
>CAJQPV010000038.1 GCA_905480305.1 uncultured Gammaproteobacteria bacterium
ACAGCCTTGAGCGCTTCTGCCTGGCTGTCATATTCGGCCAGTTCACTGGGATCATCGAAGTATTCCATCATGACAGTGTAGTGGTATTTACCCAGATCCTCTGCAGTCAGGTTCTTCTCCGAGCCAAAATCCTTCTCTGCACCAAGAGTGCCTTCAAGAGCGGCACGGGTACTGGCCAGATCACCAGACATACGGTAGGCAGCAGCCATATAAATCGGGTTGGTGTAGACAACCTCTGTTTGATCGCCATTGCGAGTAATAGAGACCCGCTGGGCAGCACCGTAGGCACCGAAATCAGACTTGGAAGCAGCCTGCTTTAAGGCGTCATTGGTGACAATGATAATGTGAGCGTCTTTGTATGGTGAATATTCACCAACAACTTCAAAACCGCCTGCAGTCAGCTTTGACTTGACTTCGCCAGCAACAGACGTGACGTCACCACCTGAAGTACTGGCAAGGACAAATGGCATGAGAATTTCACCAGCAAAAGTAGCAGTCGCTGATAAAGCGAATACAAATGCTGCGAATAGTGTTTTTGTTAGCAAACGAATCATTATAGTGTTCCTCCAGAACGCATGAAATTTCGTAGTTTTATGTCGCCAGGAAGATGCAAAGAGACAATGCCTGAGCTAGGCTATGTAACCCCGTGCGCCCGACGAACTGCGGATTATATGGGAATCCTGAGGCTTGTGCGAGCGACAATTGCTTAGCATGGACCGCTCCTCGGGAGAACCTGCGGAAGGCTGCGCCTGCGGCAAGACGGACTGCCGACAGACACTTCAAGCTACTGAATATAATCAGAATTATGATATGGAAGCCACGCATGACTGTTGCAGCCCTGATCGAGAATGAGGGGCGTTTCCTGATGGTCCAGGAACGTATCTCCGGCAAGTCAGTTTACAATCAGCCGGCCGGACACCTTGAAGACAATGAAACACTGGTTGACGCAGTAATCCGCGAAACCCGTGAGGAAACGGCATGGCACTTTGAACCACAATCGGTAACCGGCATCTACCACTGGCGCCATCCTGAAAAAGACAGCACATTCATCCGGGTCAGTTTCGCCGGCAAAGGACTGTTTCATGATCCTGCCTGCGAACTGGACAGTTGTATCGAACGTACGCTATGGATGACACCTGACGAGCTCAGGCTACAACCGGACAGGCTACGCAGCCCAATGGTATTGCGCTCGATCGATGACTACCTGGCCGGGTCGTGCTACCCGCTTTCACTGCTAACCAGTCTTGATTAACAGCTATGGCATCTGTTTGCTGGCATTATTGCCAGCGTCAGTGGCAATCGCGGATGTTTTTGTGCGTGATGACATTATCACTGAGCCGAGCTACGGCAGATTTTCTGTGTGCCATGATCACAGCTGTCAGACGGTTGTTACCTTGTCGTTAAGTCTTTCGGAGTGGGATCAAATAACCTCTCCGTTGCAGCCTGCTTCGATTGCTGCCAGCGGTGAGCGTGCTGCCATAGCGACCGCAGTGAGCATCATGGAGACTGTAGTTGGCAGACTTACCGGTACAGATGCTGACAAGGGTGGAAACATAAAGGGCTTTGGGCAAGCAGGACAAATGGATTGCATTGATGAAGCTACCAACACCTCGACCTACATGAATATGCTGGCAGGAGACGGTCTATTACAGCACCATTCAGTCGCAGACCGCTCTACCCGTTTTGGTATTTTTGCGGGCATGCCACACACCACAGCTGTTATTCGTGAAAACGTTTCCGGAAAGTTGTTTGCGGTAGACTCATGGTTCTTTGACAACGGGAAAGCGCCAGCCATTATTGAAATGCAGGAATGGAAAGCAGGCTGGGACCCTGTCGGTGCGACCAGTGAGTAACATCATCGTTGGTCTTTCGGGCGGCGTGGATTCAGCAGTGGCCGCACTGCTGTTAAAACAACAGGGGCATACAGTCTCGGCTGTCTTTATGAAGAACTGGGATGAGGACGATGAGCAGGACTACTGCCCTGTAGAAGAGGATCTTGCCGATGCCCGCGCTATTGCTGAAAAGCTTGAAATTGAATTACATACGATCAGCTTCTCGGCACAGTACTGGAATCGGGTTTTTGCGCATTTTCTGAAGGAGATTGAGGCGGGCCGTACTCCAAGCCCCGACATAATATGTAACCGCGAAATCAAGTTCAGCGCTTTTCTGGATTATGCCATTGGGCTGGGCGCTGATTTTATAGCCACCGGTCACTATGCGCGTATTGAGCAAACACCATCGCTACGATTATTGAAAGGGCTGGATAACCGCAAGGATCAGACTTATTTTCTGCATACACTCAGTCGTGAACAGTTAGCTAAAAGTCTTTTTCCACTCGGTGAGTATGCCAAAACCGAGGTGCGAAAAATTGCCGAGTCTGAAGGTTTCGGTAATTATGCGAAGAAGGACAGCACCGGCATTTGTTTCATCGGCGAACGACGTTTCAGTGAGTTTCTGTCTCGCTATGTAAAAAAGAATCCGGGGGAGATACGGACACTGGACAACCGCTTGCTTGGGCAACACGACGGCCTGATGTTCTACACCATTGGCCAACGTCAGGGGCTGGGTATCGGTGGACGCAGCGACAGTTCCGGTAAACCCTGGTATGTCGTTGATAAGGATATGGAAAATAATGTGCTGAGGGTGGCGCAGGGCGTAAATCACCCGGCATTGTTCAGTTCCGCTTTGCATGCCAGTGAACTGTACTGGATATCCGGCGAAGAGATAGCTTCACCCTGCAGGTGCACAGCACGTATTCGTCACCAGCAGCCGGTACAGGCCTGTAGCATGACGGTACAGCCGGGCCGGTTATGTACGGTCAGATTCGACGTTCCTCAACGCGCGGTAACACCGGGGCAATCGATCGTCTTTTACCATGAGGATGAATGCCTGGGTGGCGCCATAATCGAGGAAGCAATTGCAGACAGATGACAACATCCGACAACACAGTAATACGCAACCGCTGCATCGCGCTGGCTGGCATCTTCCAGGCAGCAAGGCTGGTACAGCAAACGAGCCGCGCAGAAAAACGCGATGCCGCAGCAACGACTGCCAGTATTCAGAGTCTCTTTGTAACAGATCCGCAATCGGTTTCTGATGTTTACGGGACCACGGCTGATCTGCAAGTCGGCCTGCAGATACTGCAACAGCAGTTATCCAGCAATACCGCCGGGCGAGACCTGGAATTAACCGGTTATGTCATTACCCTGATGCACCTGCAGCGCAAGCTAAGTCGCCGCGACGACCTGGTGAAAGCAATCAGCGAGCGCATAGACGCCCTGAAACAGGATTCTGCCTCAGCCGCTTCTGACGACGTTGAGCTCATCGCCGGACTGGCTGCCCTGTACAAGGAAACTGTCAGCACGCTGACGCCACGCATCATGGTGAAGGGCGATGAAAATGTTCTCGGCAATAGCAGTAGCAAGAACATGATACGTACCCTGCTGCTGGCAGGAATACGGGCGACCGTATTATGGTCCCAATGTGGCGGTAGCCGCATAAAGCTGATATTTCAGCGAAAAGCCATGATTGAGGAGTGTTCCCGCATGCTTCGAGCGGGAACCCAAACTGTCTAGTCACCCTACCGAAACTCTGATTACGTGTATAATCAAGCGCTTTTACCGGGCGGATGCACAGTAAATATCGCAATTCCGTGGACAGCTTCGAATAGCAGGAGAATTCATGAACAACAGCTTTGAAACCCGTCAAACACTGGATGTCGGGGATAAGTCATATGAAATTTTCAGTCTGCGCAAACTCAGCGAGACGCACGATATTTCCCGCCTGCCCTGCACGCTGAAGATCTTACTGGAAAATCTGCTACGCCATGAAGATGGCAAGACCGTTACAACAAGTGACATAGAGGCATTGATTAACTGGGACCCGCAGGCGGAACCGGATTGCGAGATTGCCTTCCGCCCTGCCCGCGTACTGATGCAGGACTTTACCGGGGTACCCGCGATTGTCGATCTGGCCGCCATGCGTGATGCCATGAAAGCACTGGGCGGCGATCCGGACAAGATTAATCCGTTGCAGTCAGCCGAACTGGTTATTGACCACTCCGTACAGGTTGACAGCTTTGGTTCGAAAGATGCCATGGACCTCAACAGCGAACTTGAATACCAGCGTAACCAGGAGCGCTACAGTTTTCTGAAATGGGGCCAGAAGGCCTTCTCCAATTTCCAGGTGGTTCCGCCCGACACCGGTATTGTGCACCAGGTAAATCTTGAACATCTTGCCCGGGTAGTTTTTGAAAATGAAAAGAACGGTGTCAAGCAGGCCTACCCCGATACGCTGGTAGGTACCGATTCGCATACCACCATGATCAACGGGCTTGGCGTGCTGGGTTGGGGTGTCGGTGGTATTGAAGCGGAAGCGGCCATGCTGGGCCAGCCGATTTCCATGCTGATTCCACAGGTAGTGGGTTTTCGATTGCATGGCAAGCTGCCTGAAGGTGCAACAGCAACCGATCTGGTGCTGACCGTCGTGGAAGTGCTGCGTCAGAAAGGCGTGGTTGGTAAGTTTGTTGAATTTTATGGCGATGGCTTGAATCACCTGTCACTGGCTGACCGGGCAACCATTGCGAACATGGCACCTGAATACGGCGCTACCTGTGGTTTCTTCCCGGTTGATGAGGAAACACTGGCCTACCTCAAGCTGACCGGCCGCAGCGACAGCCGCATTGCGCTGGCCGAGTCCTACTCGCGCGAACAGTTAATGTTCCGCGGTACTGAAACGGAGAACGCGGTCTATACCAGTACCATAGAACTGGATTTATCGAGTGTGGTACCCAGCCTGGCAGGCCCCAAGCGGCCCCAGGACCGTGTCGCGCTGACCGATATCAAGCCGCGCTTTCTGGAAGCACTGGAAACCATCAAGCAGGAAGGCAACATCAGCAGCCATTCCGTCAAGACCGTTGTCAATGATCAGCCTGTAGAGCTGGGCGATGGCGCAGTCGTAATTGCCGCGATTACTTCCTGCACCAACACCTCTAATCCGTCTGTCATGGTGGCTGCCGGCCTGGTAGCCCGGAAAGCGGTGTCACTGGGTCTTGATGTAAAGCCCTGGGTCAAGACCTCGCTGGCTCCCGGCTCTCGTGTTGTAACCGCTTACCTCGAGCAGGCAGGATTGACCGAGGCATTGCAGACACTGGGGTTCCATACGGTGGGCTATGGTTGCACCACCTGTATCGGTAATTCCGGCCCGTTGCCTGCAGCCGTTTCCGAGGCAATACGTGAAGGTGACCTGAGCGTTTGTTCGGTGTTGTCGGGTAACCGTAATTTCGAAGGACGCGTACATGCAGAAGTGCGCATGAATTACCTCGCATCGCCACCGCTGGTGGTTGCCTATGCGCTGGCTGGCCGTATGGATATTGATTTGCAAACAGAGCCACTGGGGACCGAGCCGAACGGCAACCCGGTTTATCTGAAGGATATATGGCCTGATCAGAAAGAGATCCAGGCCGTCATTGATGCCAGTGTTAATGAAGATGAGTACCGCAGTACCTATGCGGAAGTGTTTAATGGTGAAACACGCTGGAATGTACTGGAATCACCGGAAGACAAACTCTACGAATGGCAAGCGGATTCTACCTACATACGCAAGCCGCCCTACTTTGAAGGTATGACCATGGAACCTGAGAAGCCAGCTGATATCAGGGCAGCCAGGGTACTCGCCTTGCTGGGTGACTCCGTGACGACCGACCATATCTCACCGGCTGGTGCCATCAAGGCAGACAGTCCTGCCGGCGATTATCTCAGGCAACATGGCGTGGCACAGGGCGATTTCAATTCACTGGGCTCACGCCGGGGCAATCACGAAGTCATGATGCGCGGGACCTTCGGGAATATTCGCCTGCGCAATAAACTGGCGCCTGGCACAGAAGGTGGTATCACCGTGCACCAGCCAGGTGGCGAACAAATGAGTATCTTTGCTGCGTCACAGAGATATGCGCAAGAGAATGTGCCGCTGATCATACTGGCCGGCAAGGAATATGGCTCCGGTTCATCCCGGGACTGGGCTGCCAAGGGGCCGCGCTTGCTGGGTGTACGGGCAGTTATTGCCGAAAGCTACGAACGCATTCATCGCTCCAACCTGGTCGGTATGGGTATCTTGCCCCTGCAGTACCAGGACGGGGATACAGCCGCCAGTCTTGGCCTGACCGGTAC
>CAJQPV010000039.1 GCA_905480305.1 uncultured Gammaproteobacteria bacterium
CCAAAATTCAACTTCCAGGAAGAACTGTTTTCCCTGATCCGTCCGGCGTTGAAAGAGATGAAGGACATGACCCGGCATGTCCGCCTGAAAACCGAACTGAAGGATAAAATCGCCTACTATCAGGAAAAGCTGCCGATTGCCGAGCAAGCGGTTGCCCATATCACCGGGTTACTGGACGGAAACGAAGATCCATCCCTGGAAGAATACCTGCAGAGGGTGCTGGATGACTGGCAGAAGCAGTTGATGTTTATACAAAGCGAATTGCAGACTGCGGAGCTAAAGCTGGAAAAGCTGGAGGCTTCAGAAGCATCACTGGCTGATGCCTCGCAAAGTTATCTGAAGTCCTTCTTCCAGAAGCGCGGTCTGTATCTGGCACAGGCCGTACTGGTGGTGCTGGTGATCCTGCTGCTGTCGCGGCTGAGCTACCGGGCGATGGAGAAGTTTATCCCGGGCTACCGCAAGGAATACCGCAGTTTTCGTCTGCGTCTGCTTGATCTGATGCACCGGATTCTAACCACTATCCTGGTCATTATTGGGCCGATGGTGGTTTTTTATGTGGTGGAAGACTGGGTGCTTTTCAGTCTCGGTATTCTATTGTTGCTGGGTATTGGCCTGACATTGAGGCAGGCATTGCCGCGTTACTGGCAGCAGATTCAGCTGTTTCTCAATATTGGCACCGTGCGTGAGGGAGAACGGATATTTCTTGATGGTTTGCCGTGGAAAGTAATGAGGATCAATGTCTTCAGCCAGCTGGAAAATCCAGCTGCCGAGATCAGCCAGCGGGTGCGCATCGATGACCTGGTCGATCTGAAGTCCCGTCCGGTAAAGCAGGGTGATCCATGGTTTCCCTGCAAGCGGGGAGACTGGGTGCTGCTGGGCGATGGCACGCGCGGCAAGGTCACGGGTATATCCCAGGAGCTGGTACAGTTGATTCAGCGTGGTGGGGCGCATAAAACCTATCAAACCCCGGATTTCCTTGCCCAGTCACCGCTCAACCTGTCGACCAATTTCCGCATCAAGGAGACCATCGGGGTTAGCTACAACCTGCAACAGCAGAGCGTCACGACCATTCCAGATACGCTGAAAGCGCACATCGAAAAGTGTGCGGAAAAGGAGGGCTACGCCGGTCAGTTGATCAACTTGCGGGTTGAGTTTGAACAGGCCAGCACTTCCTCGCTGGATATTGTTGTTATCGCTGATTTCGACGGTGCGCTGGCAGACCTTTATAATCGGTTAAGGCGTTCCATACAACGCTGGTGTGTGCAGGCCTGCTGTGAAAATGACTGGGAGATTCCGTTCACGCAGCTAACCCTGAACCAGCCCAGGTCTACCGGCTGACACCGGCAGATATGCGGGTAGCCGGAGGCTCGATAATCAACAGGCCAAATACATGAACGGTTCTCTGCTGAACCACTGGAACCGGTGGTTTGCCGATCAGCATGATTCCTTCCGGCTTCAGGGTGTGCATACCGGAAATGACCTTGCATGGAGCGGGTTTTCCACGCACGCCATTTCCGGACAGTTGCTGAGTATCCCTGCCGACCCCGGCGGTGTCAGCGGTGATATTCACTGTCTTTCCCTGAGCCGTGATTGCGACCTGCTTACCTGCCTGTTACTTGACATCTCGGGCCACGGGCCAGCCATCGCGGCACTTTCAGAGTGTATTGAGACACCCCTGAAGAGCCTGCTGGATGACCATGATAACCGCGGACTCCTGACGGCGCTGAACAAGCTGCTTGTCGATATGGAACTGGCCGGTCAGTTCGCAACGGCGGTTGCGGCCACCTTCGATACGGCTGATTGCATGTGGCGCTATGCCTATGCCGGGCATCCGAACATGTTGCTGTGTGAAAATGGCAGCTGGTCCGAACTGTCCGCCGTCGGCGAGCATGGCATCCCTGCAGGGATCGTTGCGGATGCCATGTTCTATCAATATGAACACAGGCTAAATCCAGGTGACCGGCTACTGCTCTATACAGATGGCGCGACGGATATATGCCTGCCGACCGGTAAGCGGCTCGGTACGCAGGGACTGCTGGAGATGCTTGATTCGCTTGACCCTGGAGATCCTAAAAGCACCCTGGTCAGGCTGATGGACGCGCTGGTACAGCTGAATACCTCGGCGGTGTTCGTGGACGACCTTACCTTGCTGTTACTGGAAATGAAATAAATGTTTGTGGTTTTCAGTTGATGGCTACAATGCGGACATGATCACGTCTGCCCAGCAAAGTATTTTCCGGCAGCGCGATGCGTTGACTATTTTCCTGAAAGTGCCACTGGGGGAGCTGGCTTCGGTTTGCGGACAAGTGTGGTCCAGCATGGGATCCCTGGAAGATGCGTTACATGCTGGCCTGAAGGACCTGCCATACTGCGACCACATATATGCCATGGATCTCAACGGCATTCAGTTGACCGCCCGGATCAGTGCCGAGGGTGACGACAGACAAAACATTGGTCTCGACAGGTCAATGCGACCGTATATGAATACGGTCGTTCCCTTGTGTGATTTTATTCTTTCAGAAGCATATATCGGCGAGTATAAAAAACGTCCGAGTATTACGGCCGTACAAATAGTGAAATATGATGGCGTGCCCGTTGGTTTTCTAGGAGCACATTTTGATCTGCGCGAACTGCCATTGACTGCTCCCCTGTATGAAGAAACAAGAGACTGGCGACAGATGAAGGGAGATCCCTCTATCCGGGGAGGCCTTTTTCTTCAACAACGTTTTGAAAGTGTACTGGATCAACATATTGAAACAGTGATTGCTGTAATCGAGGAGCTGATTGTCGATCACGGTATCTTTCACTGCGAGATTCATTTTTCCAGTAATCGCGCAACCATCTGGAGTCAGGCAGATCCGTTTCGCTACCATATTCTCACAATCGATGAGCTGATTGACCCGGATGTTTGTCTGGCGTTTCAAAAGACCTCATATCCGGAGACAGCTGAAATATCTTCCACGCAAATACGACCGCTGCTGGAATCATTTCGTGATCTTCGGTTTGCAGATGAGACAGTTTATTTAAGACTGGCCACGCTTAATATTTACAATGGACTGGTCGGGTTGACCTTTTCATGCGACGGTTCTCACAGTATTTTTGCAGATGAGTTTCTGCAGAAAGGCCTTGCCTTCTGGATCGGAAGTGCTGCAGCTGGAACAACAACCGTCCCCGGGCGTCCTGGTTGCCACGTATAATTTGATTCTTCCGGAGTGGCAGTAGAGTGGCAGTAGCTGCAGGACTGTCGCGGAGACCGCAGCCGGAGCTCTGTTTTCGTCCTGTCAATGCTGGTTATTCTGAAGGTTGTTTCCCTCCGCTGACGATGTTACATCCATAATTTTGGCAGCCGGTGTTACGGCGAGGTGCGTGACGTGCAGTATCCGCCGCGCGCCCAGAATCCAGAACGGGCTCACGAGCAGTGACAGTGCAATCACCGCAATCGTATACTGGTAAGCGATCTCGGCAATAATGCCTGCTGTTAACCCAACCGCAGCCAGTACAAAGGAAAACTCGCCGATCTGGCTGAGCATGGCCCCTGCATACAAACTTTCCCGCCAGCGATACCCCAGAAAACGCAGGATGATTCCATTCAGAAAGGTGTTGCTGACAAGTACGATAACGACCAGCAGTAACACTTGTATGGCATGCGAGAAGATGAATGAGATATCAACCAGCATTCCGACGGAAACAAAAAACAAGGCAACAAAAATAACCCTGAATGGCTCCAGGGAATGATGGACCCAGTGCGTCTCACGTGCAGCTGTTACCAGTATTCCGGCTGCAAAAGCACCCAGTGCGGTTGACAGATATGCCATGCCCGTTAACAGTGACAGCCCAAAGCAGATAAACAATGCTGCAAATACCTGCAGTTCCGGGTCGCTGCGCAAAAGATGTCCAAACGGTAGATGAAACGAGTCTTTCGTAAGAGCCCATATCAGCACTGCAATTATTGCGACTGCTCCGCTGATTTGCAGGCCGAGTTCACTCCAGCCGGGCGTTTCACCACCAAGCAATCCTATAATGATCAACATAGGGATGATTATCAGGTCTTGCATCAGCAGAATACCAAGTACATCCTGACCTTCCCTGTAGTTGATTTCGCCGGAATCGCGCAGCAGTTTGACGATAACGGCCGTGCTGCTGAGACTTGTGACAAAACCCAGCAGTACAATTCGTTCCATCGGCCAGTTGAACCACAGGCCAATTGGTATAACCAGGGTAACGCTGAGGGCCACCTGTACAAGGGTTCCAATAACGGCCGTGCGCCATCCTGACAGGAGTTGCCGTGGAGCCACCTCCATGCCGACAAAGAACAGCAGCAGGACAACACCAAAGCTGCCCAGCCGGGAGGCGAATTGTGCGTCTGTCAACAGGGCAAGGCCGAAGGGACCGATAGCGACACCGGCAAGCAAATAGCCAATCACCTGTGGTTGTCGAGCCAGTTGCAGTGACAGACCGATGAGCAGTATGACCGCAATAATTGTAACCAGGATTGGCAGTACGGGGTCAATGTGCATGTTATAACGTGCCTGCTAGGTTCGGTACAACCGGTTGCGAAGCAATATCGGTATGATCAGGGTGACGGCCGGTAGCAGTTTCACACGGTGTTCAATGGACGCATGCATGTAGTGATTGTCTTCCGAACGGCTTCTTCCGAGGTGAAGCAGGGCAGGGTGGAAATGTAGAAGTTGCTGTTAAGCGATTGGCGGTTCATCCTGCTCCATGGCATCGAGCAGCTCCTCTGGAGCGTGTTCCGTCTGGAAAGCCTCGATCTGTCCGGCTACTTCCCTGATGTCCTCAAAGCGTGCAATGTGAAACAGTGCCTCACCTTCGTGGACCAGTGGAATTTCCGAGCAGCCGATGACAATTCCGATAACGCCAGAGGTAACTTCGTGTTCGCCGCCACCGAAAGGATCGTCAATCAACCCCAGGACTTCTCCGCGTTTAACCCGGTTGCCGAGTGAGCAGACTCTCCTGAACAAGCCACTGACCGGAGCCCGTACCCACATGCTGGAACGGGCCACCAGAGGCTCGGTCTTTTTCTTGCGATAGGATCGGCTGGCTGGCAGCATCTCCAGGCTTCGCATAACGCTGATGACACCCATCACGCCGGCCCGAATAGCGACCTCGTTGAAACGCAGGGCTTCTCCGGCTTCGTACAACAGCATGGGGATACCTTGTTCAGCAGCCGCTTCACGCAGGGAGCCATCCCTGAGGTTGGCATTCAGTAATACCGGAACGCCGAATGCTTCTGCCAGCCGGGCTGTTTCGGGGTCGTCCAGATTGCCGCGAATCTGTGGCAAATTATTGCGGTGGATAGCACCGGTGTGCAGATCAATCCCGTGGGTACACTTTTGTACAATTTCAGTCATTAACAGGTGAGCCAGTCGCGCAGCCAGGGATCCCTTTACCGAACCGGGGAAAGACCGGTTCAGATCACGCCGGTCCGGCAGGTAGCGCGAATGATTAATCAGCCCGTAAACATTAACAATCGGCACAGCAACCAGGGTGCCACGCAGTCTCTTCAGTGCCGGCTGCTTCAAAAGACGCCGGACGATTTCGGCACCATTTAGTTCGTCGCCATGCAGCGCGGCGCTAACAAACAGGCGTGGACCATCTTTCGCGCCGCGCACTACATGTACCGGCAGGGTCATAGGGGTATGGGTATACAGCGGCGGTAGCGGCAGTCCTACCATCCGCCGGCTGCGAGGAGGTATGATTTCCCCGCCGATAACAAAATCATCGCTCATTCATGCTCAACCTTTGCCGCGTGTATTTGAGCGGGAAGTCCGCTTGGCAAGTTCGGTGACGCGTTTTTCCAGGTACTCGAATATAATGGCAGCGACATCCTTGCCGCTGGCAGACTCAATGCCCTCCAGTCCGGGCGATGAGTTGACCTCCATTACTACCGGCCCATGGTTGGAACGCAACAGGTCAACACCACAAACTTCAAGCCCCATGATCTTTGCTGCGCGAACTGCAGTAGCACGTTCCTGGGGCGTGAGCCGTGCCAGGCTGGCGCTGCCGCCGCGGTGCAGGTTGGAACGAAACTCGCCTTCCGGACCCTGGCGCTGCATGGCCGCCACCACCTTGTCTCCCACAACGAAGCAGCGCAGGTCTGAGCCGCCGGCTTCCTTGATAAACTCCTGGACCATAATGTTGGCTTTCAGACCCATGAAAGCCTGGATAACACTTTCCGCTGCCTTCTGCGTCTCTGCCAGCACCACGCCAATGCCCTGTGTACCTTCCAGTAACTTGATAACCACAGGCGAACCGCCGACCTGTTTAAGCAGGTCCTGAATGTCATCCGGGTTATGTGCAAAGCCGGTAACCGGCATGCCGACGCCTTTTCTGGCCAGCAGCTGTGCCGAGCGCAACTTGTCACGAGAACGTGTAACGGCTACTGATTCATTCAGTGGAAACACATTCATCATCTCGAACTGGCGCAGCACGGCAGTGCCGTAAAAAGTGATAGAGGCGCCAATGCGTGGTATGACCGCATCGAATCCCTCCAAAACATCGCCACGATAATGAATCGATGGTTTCAGGGATGTGATATTCATGTAGCAGCGTAGCGCATCGACAACCCTGACCTCGTGCCCGCGCTCCACGGCAGTCTCTACAAGTCGCCGGGTCGAATAGAGTTTTTTATTGCGGGAAAGTATGGCGATTTTCATGGATATTCCTCAATTGTTTGCAGAATGACGTTTTCCTGCTTTGCGGGCAGGCTTTTTTCCAAGCACGTAGGAGGCCGCGGGATCAACCAGGAAGCGGTTGTCCAGTGCGGTACGGCCAAGCAGCATACGAAACTTCATACTGTCCCGGTCTGTTAGTGTAACATCCGCGGTCCATGATATTTGCCCCAGAGAGAGTACCGTTTCAATAACGTAACGATTCTCCTTGTGTCCGCCCGAATCGCTCACCACACGTCGATCTTTAAGCAGTCTTTCGCATTCCACGAAAGTTTCAGTGTCGCGCTGCAAGGGGTGGATCTTGAACCGTACCCATTGAATTCCATCGCGCTGAAACGGTTCTACGAAGAATGCATGCAGTGCTGACGTGCGGGCGCCCGTGTCGACCTTTGCCTTGATATGT
Source organism: uncultured Gammaproteobacteria bacterium (assembly GCA_905480305.1). Lineage (GTDB taxonomy): Bacteria > Pseudomonadota > Gammaproteobacteria > UBA9214 > UBA9214 > UBA9214. Next base: position 7,096 of record CAJQPV010000039.1, read on the forward strand.
TTGATTCCCAGTTCGGGCAGCG
>CAJQPV010000040.1 GCA_905480305.1 uncultured Gammaproteobacteria bacterium
CAACAGTGCTGTCATCGTTACTCAGTATGTCGTCCGCACCGGCCTCCAGTGCGACTTCCATCACCTGGTCTTCATCAACCCCGGCCGCAAAACTGAGTATGCCGGTATTCGCAAACTGGTAGGCCACCGAACCACCCGTACCGAGGTTACCGCCCGCCTTTGAAAACGCATGTCGCACCTCGGCCACCGTACGGTTACGGTTATCGGTCACACAGTCAACCATTACCGCGATACCGCCCGGACCGTAACCCTCGTAACGCACTTCTTCGAAGTTCTCACCGTCCTGCGCACCCGAGCCGCGCTTGATGGCACGCTCAATGGTGTCCTTGGTCATGTTCCCGGCCAGCGCCTTGTCCACCGCCAGCCTCAGCCGTGGGTTGCTTGCCGGATCCGGCTCACCCATTTTGGCCGCTACCGTGATTTCACGAATCAGCTTGGTAAATAACTTGCCGCGCTTGACATCCTGGGCACCCTTGCGGTGTTGAATATTGGCCCATTTACTGTGTCCTGCCATAATCCTGTCGTCCCATGCGTCTAAATACGGCCATTCTACCACCGTCATCAGGGAGATTAACTCCCTCCTCCCTCAGGGGGAGAGGAATCATTTCCCGTGCTGGTGCAGGTTATCCGCCACCCGAAGGTGGGATCCCTGTCAGGAATTCTAAAATATTGATGCAGCCGCGGTTCAGGGAGCAACCTCGGGCGGCTTGCGCAGGTGAATACCGAGCTCGATCAACTGTCCGGGTGCCACTGCTGAGGGTGCATTGGTTAACGGACAGGCAGCGGTTTGCGTCTTCGGAAAGGCCATTACCTCACGAATGGATGCAGCCCCCGCCATCAACATCACCAGCCGGTCGACGCCAAAGGCGATACCGCCATGCGGCGGACAACCGTACTTCAGGGCGTCCAGCAGGAAGCCGAACTTGTCGCGCCCTTCCTCCTCGCCAATACCGAGCAGCTTCAACACAGCCTGCTGCATGTCGGTGTTGTGAATACGAATGGAACCGCCACCCAGTTCGATGCCGTTTAACACCATGTCATAGGCGCGTGACAGGCTGGCGCCCGGGTCCGCGACCAGCGCTGCCGGGTCATCGCTGTTGGGTGCAGTAAACGGATGGTGCAGCGCCATCCAGCGATTGTTCTTTTCGTCACGTTCGAACAAGGGGAAGTCAACCACCCACACCGGTTCCCAGTCACCCTCGACCAGGCCAAGATCAACACCCAGTCGCACACGCAGCGCACCCAGCGAGTCGTTCACGACGCGGGCCTTGTCCGCACCAAAGAAGACAAGGTCACCATCGACGACACCGGTACGCTCGACAATGGCTGCAACTACATCATCGGGCAGGAACTTGAGAATGGGTGATTGCAGACCCTCACGGCCAGCGGCAACATCATTCACCTTGATGTAGGCCAGGCCTCGTGCGCCGTATTTGCTGACGTACTTGGTGTAATCATCAATCACCTTGCGACTGAGGTTACTGCCACCCGGCACTTTCAGGGCGGCGATACGACCGTCCGGATCATTGGCAGGGCCGGAAAACACCTTGAACTCCACCGCTTGCATGACATCGCCCAGATCGACCAGTTCCAGCGGAATACGCAGGTCCGGCCGGTCGGTACCAAAACGCAGCATGGATTCCGCATAGCTGATGCGCGGAAACGGGTCCGGCAGGGAAACATCCAGAACATCCCGGAACAGCTTGCGCACCATGGTCTCGGTGAGGGACATAATGCCATCTTCATCGGTAAATGCTGTCTCGATATCCAGCTGGGTGAATTCAGGCTGACGATCCGCACGCAGGTCTTCATCGCGGAAACAGCGCGCAATCTGGTAATAACGGTCGACACCACCCATCATCAGCAACTGCTTGAACAATTGCGGTGACTGCGGCATGGCAAAGAATTCGCCCGGGTAGGTACGACTGGGTATCAGGTAATCACGTGCGCCTTCCGGTGTGGAGCGCGTCATGATCGGTGTCTCCACGTCGATGAAACCGTTTTCATCAAGGTAGCTGCGCATCGCATGGGTAACGCGTGCGCGCAGGCGCAACTTTTCCTGCATTTCGGGGCGACGCAAGTCAATGTAGCGATAGCGCAGACGCAGCTCCTCGTTAACGTCCTGGTCATCCAGCTGGAACGGCGGTGTCTCGGCGGCATTCAGCACTTCAAGTTCCAGCCCCAGCACCTCGACCTGGCCGGTGGGCATGTCCGCATTGATAGTGCCCTCGGGACGACTGCGCACCCGCCCGGTCACCTTTAATACGAATTCATTCCGCACGCGTTCGGCGGTGGCAAACACCGCTTCCCGATCGGGGTCAAAGACAATCTGAACCAGTCCCTTGTGATCGCGCAGGTCAACAAAAATGACGCCACCATGATCACGCCGGCGATGCACCCAGCCGCAGAGTGTAACTTCCTGATCAAGATGGGTTTCGTTTGGTTCACCACAATAGAGACTGCGCATAGTCATTTTCCAGGTTCAATAATGCAAGGGTATGGGAGATAAACAGAGGGCCAGGCAACGGCTGTCAGCCAGAGCTGCCGGATTTCTTTTTGGTCGGTGTACTGCCTGGCTTGTCACCGCTAGCGGTCTTGGCAGCAGGCGTTTCTTTTTTTCCGGACTTGTCGAGATTCTTTTTGTCCCCGGTCTTGAAATCGGTTTCATACCAGCCACCACCCTTGAGCCGGAATGCCGGTGCCGACACCAGCTTCTTCAGTGTCTCGGCACCGCAGTCCGGGCACGTCGTCAGGGGTGCCTCACTGATTTTTTGCAAACTGTCGAAAACGTGGCCGCACGTCTCGCACTGATACTCATAAATCGGCATGTTGTAAACCTGAAAAAAGTACTGTCAAAAAAGAAAGGCAGCATTATACAGGCCATTGGCGGCAAGGTAATAGCTACATTCACCCTGAAAACCGGCTGTCGACAGCGGTTTTTAGCAGTTTCTCGCGCCCGGCGATTCTGTGACAATAGGCCGGCCCACAACCACCCAATCTGCAAAATATGCGTTCACACCATACTACCCTGCCTGGCACCGCCGGCAATGACCTGAAGACATTGCGGGCACTGGCGCCGTTTTTATGGAAATACCGTGGCCGGGTGTTGCTGGCACTGGCTTTCCTGGTGCTGGCCAAGGTCGCCAATGTGGGCGTGCCACTGGTGCTCAAGGAGATCGTTGATGCTCTTGATATCAACGGCCATGAGGAACTGCTGCTGCCAATGTCTTTTTTGCTGGTTTACGGAGCACTGCGACTGACCAGCTCACTGTTCAACGAACTGCGTGATGCAGTCTTCGCCCGTGTGCGCCACGGCGCCATGCGCAGCGTCTCGCTAAAGGTACTGGAACACCTGCACCGGCTTTCCCTGCGGTTTCACCTGGAACGAAAAACCGGCGGGCTGTCCCGTGACATTGACCGCGGCACCCGCAGCGTCAGTTCACTGATGAACTACATGGTATTCAGCATCCTGCCGACGCTGGTTGAAATCATCCTGGTAGCCTTCATTCTGCTGTCACGCTATGACGCCTGGTTTGCCATCGTGACCTTCATTGCCGTTATCAGCTATATCGGTTTCACCATGACAGTGACGGAGTGGCGCATGAAATACCGGATCGCCATGAACAAACATGATTCTGTCGCCAATACCCAGGCCATCGACAGTCTGCTGAATTACGAGACGGTCAAATACTTCGGCAATGAAGACCATGAACTGTCACGTTATGATGCCAGCCTGAAAGAATGGGAAGGCCAGGCCGTAAAAAGCCAGACATCGCTGTCCGCATTGAACTTCGGCCAGTCGGTCATCATCGCCGTCGGCGTTACCGTGATCATGATCATGGCGGCACAGGGCGTAGTCGATGGCAGCATGACCCTCGGCGACCTGGTACTGGTAAACGCCTTCCTGCTGCAATTGTTTATTCCGCTCAACTTTCTCGGCATCGTCTACAGCCAGCTAAAACATGCACTCACCGACATGCACCTGATGTTCGATGTACTCAACAGGGAACCCGAAATCACCGACCGCCCGGATGCCAGGCCGCTGGATCCCGGCAACAGTGAAATCCGCTTTGAACATGTCTGCTTCGCCTATGAGAAGGATCGCCCCATCCTGCACGACGTCAATTTCACTGTCGTCCCCGGACAAAAGGTTGCGATTGTCGGACCCAGCGGCGCAGGAAAATCAACACTGGCGCGGCTGCTGTTTCGTTTCTATGAAACCGGTGCCGGACGTATCCTCATCAACAACCAGGACATCAGCCAGGTCACACAGGACAGCCTGCGCCGCAGCATCGGCATCGTGCCGCAAGATACCGTGTTGTTTAATGATTCCCTGCTCTACAACATCGGCTACGCGAGACCGTCTGCAAGCCGGGACGAGATTGAACAGGCGGCCCGGGTCGCCAATATTCACGGCTTTATTGAAGGCTTGCCACAGGGCTACGACACCATTGTGGGCGAACGTGGACTGAAACTGTCCGGCGGTGAAAAACAACGGGTTGCCATCGCCCGCGCGGTACTGAAGGACCCGCGCATCCTGGTCTTTGATGAAGCGACATCCAGCCTCGACTCACACTCGGAACAGGCAATTCTTACCGCCCTGCGCGAAGCCGCTGCGCATCATACCAGCCTGGTCATTGCACACCGGCTGTCTACTATTGTGGATGCCGATCACATTCTGGTCATGGAGGCCGGCCGGATTATCGAAGCCGGCGTACACCACAGCCTGCTGCAGCAAAAAGGCACCTATGCAAGACTGTGGGCACTGCAGCAGAAAGAGTCCCGGCAGCAGGCAATACCAGCACCTGGGCAGGACAACGAATCAGGCTGAAAAACAAAACCCGCCTGCTGGCGGGTTCTGAAAAAACAATTATCCGGGCGACGCTTACATATCTACACGCATCCCCAGAAACAGGTTCGTGGCATTGTCATCACTGAAGCGCGTACCCCTGACCCGCACAGAAAACTTCTTGTGAAAATTGTAGATCAGACCGAGGCCAAAACCGGTACCAGAATCTGATCCGACATCGCGATAGATCACGTGAGGCGTCATCTCCAGCTTCTTCATTGCCTGTACACGGGCATAGAAAGTGGCTTCGTAACCTTCATCCTTGTCATTAACATTTACTTTTGGCCCGGTGCCGTCAACGTTTTGTCCATCGTTATCAAATCTGGCTTTACCGGTAGTCTGTTCGTCCACGTAGACGGCATTCAGGACCAGGTCCACCTTGTCCATAACAGAATAATTCCCGCCGAAGCCTATCTTGAATTCATCAATATCCAGATCATTGTAGGAAGTGCCATCGATATCATCTACAAAGAGGCGCGAATACCGGCCAATAATATGAATGTAATCAGTCGCTCCAAACGAAAACCCTGCCTCAAAACCATCAGCTTCGATGGAATCGGCATCCAGGTTCCGGTAACCGCCTTCCATATAGGTATAGTTAAAACCCTTGGCGGCCACTGTGGGTGGGACCAGCAAAACCAGGCAGGCTGATGTCAGCACCGCCATAAAACGTTTATTATTCATCCGATCTCCTCCAGGATTAACGAGCATTTATGCTGATTTTTTTATAGGTCAACGATACTAAGTAATGCACCCAGACCATTCAAGTATTTTCCATTTAAATTCAACGCTAATACGGCCTTACCGGGCAAACCCGGTCTCGCCCGGGGACCGCCCGGGTGTGGCAGCATTCAGACAACCCGGATATACAACAATGGCTTACACGCTATGATCAGGAAATCAGTACTGATTACCGGCTGCTCATCCGGCATTGGCCTGAGTGTGGCCGAGGGACTGAAGGACAGGGGTTACCGCGTCTTTGCGACCGCGCGCCAGGCAAGCGATGTAGCGCGCCTGGCAGCCGCCGGCTTCGAAAGCCTGCAACTGGATCTGGCTGACACGGCATCCATCAAGGCCGCAGTTGACGACATCCTTGCTCGCACCGATAGCACGCTGGACGCACTATTCAACAATGGTGCCTATGGACAACCCGGTGCCGTGGAAGACCTGTCACGCGAGGTATTGCGTGAACAGTTCGAGACCAACCTGTTTGGCTGGCACGAGTTGACCAACCTGCTGCTCCCGGTAATGCGACGCCAGGGACATGGCCGCATTATCCAGAACAGTTCGGTACTGGGCCTCGTGGCGCTGCGTTACCGGGGCGCCTACAACGCCAGCAAATATGCGCTGGAAGGATTAACCGACACGCTGCGACTGGAACTGGCCGGTAGCGGCATCCATGTATCACTGATCGAACCCGGCCCGATTGCCAGTCGCTTTCGTGAAAATGCCTTCAAGGCCTACCAGCGCAACATTAACCCGGAAGGCAGCCCGCACCAGCACATGTACCGGCGCATGGAAGCGCGCTTGACCAAGCCGGGACCGGCAGTGCCTTTTACACTGCCAGCGGAGGCCGTTCTCAAAAAGGTCATCCACGCCCTGGAAAGTCGCCGTCCCCGGGCGCGCTATTACGTCACCTTCCCGACCTACCTGTTCGGTTTTCTGAAACGCATATTAAGTACCCGCCTGCTGGACAAGGTACTCAACAAGGTCGGCTAGGGACCAGCGCTCAGGCAGCCGAGGCACTGTTGTCCGCCCCGCCCGTAAATACCAGCTGTCCGTCACTGGCATCCACCCCCACCCGGCTCCCGGGGGCAAAGCGCCCTGCCAGAATCTCCTGGGCCAGCGGATTTTCCAGCTGGCTCTGGATGGCGCGTTTCAATGGTCGTGCGCCATAAACCGGATCAAAACCGGCCGCGCCAATCAAATCCAGTGCCGCATCGGTAATATCCAGCGTAATTTCACGTTCCAGCAAGCGCTGCCGCAGTATTTCGATCTGCAGGCCCGCAATTGAGCGGATTTCTTCCCGGCCAAGCGGATGGAACACCACCACATCGTCAATACGGTTTATGAACTCCGGCCGGAA
>CAJQPV010000041.1 GCA_905480305.1 uncultured Gammaproteobacteria bacterium
CGACTCGAAAAAATTTACCGTCACCCGGATTGAAGATGGAAAACTGACGGTCGACGGTAACCACCCGATGGCCGGCAAGACCATCATTTTTCGAATCAAGGTAACCGACATCCGCGATGCCACACCCGAAGAACAGGTGAAAGGCGTTGAGGCCATGGCCATGCCGATACTGCATTAGCCTGGTACGCTCGCCAGGGCAACCCGCCTGGCTTGCTGTCAGGATCCCGCTTTTGCTAGCTGAGCCTCCCCGCCTGCCCGTATCGTGCTATGTTGCTGCATTCCAGAATCACACGTGTTAGCCGTTAACTTCGTGTATTAATTTTGCTTGTTAATCGCGTATGAATTTGAGCATTATCATTCTCGCCGCCGGTCAGGGCACACGCATGTGTTCGGCGCGCCCCAAGGTGTTGCACCCGCTCGCCGGCCGGCCGTTGCTGGCGCACGTCATCGACACCGCCAGAGAGCTGCAACCAGCTGATATTCATGTGGTTATTGGCCATGGTGCAGATCAGGTACAGCGTGATTTTGCGGACACCGATATTCAATGGGTGCTGCAGGCCGAACAGCTCGGGACCGGCCACGCAGTCGCCCAGGCAATGCCGGCGATCCCGGATGGCAACTGCGTGCTGGTAATGTATGGCGATGTGCCGCTGGTTTCGCGTGCCACGCTGGAGCCGCTATGCAGCCTAGCGGAGCAGGGAATGGCAGCGTTGCTGACAGCAGAACTTGACGATCCCGGCGGTTACGGCCGCATCCTGCACCATGCCGATGGCAGCATCTGCGGTATTGTCGAGCAAAAGGATGCCAGTGCGTCAGAGCGTGCCCTGAAGGAGATTAACACCGGTTTTGTTGCGGCCCCGGCCGCCCGCCTGCGTCGCTGGGTAGCCGCACTGGATAACAACAATGCCCAGGGTGAGTTTTATCTGACCGACGTGATTGCCCGCGCCGTGACCGAGGGCACCGGTGTGCGCGGTGTGATGGCAGACGACATTACCGAGGTGCTCGGTATTAATGATCGCAAGCAGCTGGCCGTGCAGGAACGCTGTTACCAGCAGCGCCAGGCAGAGCGTTGCCTGCAAGCCGGCGTCACACTCGCTGATCCGGCACGCTTTGATCTGCGCGGTACGCTGACGGCCGGTGAAGATGTGCTGATCGACGTCAATGCGGTGCTGGAAGGCAATATTGTGCTTGGTAACCGCGTCAGTATTGGTCCCAACGTAGTGATGCGAAATGCCACGGTCGGCGACGATGTCACCATACTGGCCAACTGCGTCATCGAGGATGCCGAGATCGGCAGCCACAGCCGCATCGGTCCGTTTGCCCGGTTGCGTCCGGAAACACGCCTGTCAACGAATACACATATCGGAAATTTTGTCGAAATCAAGAAATCTGATGTGGGTGCCGGCTCCAAGGTTAACCACCTCAGTTACATAGGCGACACCACCATCGGTATGGATGTGAATATTGGCGCCGGCACCATCACCTGCAATTATGATGGCGCCAACAAGCACCGCACCATTATTGGTGACCGCGTATTTATCGGTTCCGATACCCAGCTGGTGGCACCGGTTGAAGTCAAGGAAGGCGCCACCATCGGTGCCGGATCCACCATCACCCGTGACGTCGAAGCCAACGAGCTGGCCCTGAGTCGTGCACCGCAAAAAACACGTACCGGTTGGAAGCGACCAGTGAAGAAAACCAAAGGATAGTCTATGTGTGGAATTGTTGGCGCTGCCGCGCGGCGTGATGTTATCCGGTTATTGATCAATGGCCTGAAACGGCTCGAATACCGTGGCTATGACTCTGCGGGTGTGGCGGTGCAGAGTAAAGATAACCGCCTGGAGCGGGTGCGCAAGGTTGGCAAGGTTGCAGAACTGAGTAACGCCCTGGCCGACACGCCGGTCAGCGGCACCACCGGCATTGCCCACACGCGCTGGGCGACACACGGCGAACCCAGCGAGAAAAATGCCCACCCGCACGTCTGCCATGAACGCGTGGCAGTGGTACACAACGGCATCATTGAGAACCACGAGGAGCTGCGTACCCGGCAGCAACAGGGCGGTTACCGTTTTACCTCGCAGACCGATACTGAAGTCATCGTGCACCAGATTGATTTGTACCTCGACCAGGGACAGGATTTGCTGGCCGCCGTGACCTCTACGGTGAAAGACCTTGAGGGTGCTTTCGCACTCGGCGTCATCAGCAAGGATGAGCCTGGCCGGCTGGTTGCCGCACGTCGTGGCAGTCCGCTGGTGATCGGTATCGCAGACGCTGAGCACCTGATCGCATCGGATATTGCTGCACTGGTAGCGGAAACACAGGATTTTATTTTTCTTGAAGACGGCGATGTAGCAGATATTGCCTGCGACCACATGACGGTCTATGACGCGGCCGGTGCCGTTGTAGAGCGTCCGGTGAAGGCATCAAAAGTAACACTGGATGCGACGGACAAGGGCGACTATGCCCATTACATGCTCAAGGAGATCTTCGAGCAGCCGCGTGCCGTCGCCGACACCCTGGAGGGCAGGATCGGTAGCAACAGGGTGCTGGAAGAAGCCTTCGGTGCCGGTGCCAGTGACATCTTCGACAAGGTCGCCGGCGTGCATATTGTTGCCTGTGGCACCAGTTATCATGCCGGCATGGTCGGGCGCCACTGGCTGGAATCACTGGCAGGTATACCCTGCAGCGTGGAGGTGGCCAGCGAGTTTCGCTATCGCCACCCGGTAGTCCGTAATAATTCCCTGATTGTGACGCTGTCCCAGTCCGGTGAAACAGCGGATACGCTGGCCGCCCTGCAAGAGGCCAAGCGACTTGGCTACGGGCATTCGCTATCCATCTGCAACGTCCCGGAGAGTTCTCTGGTGCGTGCCTCGGACCTGGTGCTGATGACACATGCCGGGCCGGAAATCGGTGTCGCCTCGACCAAGGCCTTCACTACCCAGTTGATTGCCATGTTGCTGCTGACGATCGTACTCGGTCGTCGTCATGCCATGTCGGCAGAGACCGAAGCCTGCCTGGTGAACGAACTGCGCAGTGTGCCTGGCAAGATTGAACATGCGTTAACCCTGAACGAGCAGATCAGGTCGCTGGCAAAACAGCATTTCGGTGACAAGCACAATGCGCTGTTCCTCGGCCGTGGTGCCCAGTTCCCGGTGGCCATGGAGGGTGCGCTGAAACTCAAGGAGATTTCCTATATCCATGCCGAGGCCTATCCAGCCGGTGAACTGAAACACGGCCCGCTGGCGCTGGTAGATAACAACATGCCGGTGGTGGTGGTTGCGCCCAACAATGAAATGCTGGAAAAACTTAAATCCAATATGCAGGAAGTGCGCGCCCGTGGCGGTGTGCTGGTGGTGTTTGCCGATGCCGATGTCGGCCTGATCAGTTCACCGGGCGTGACGGCATTACCGGTAGCGCCAACCGAGGACAGTATTGCGCCGATTATCTTTTCGGTGCCGCTGCAACTGCTGGCTTATCACGTGGCGGTGCTCAAGGGCACCGATATCGATCAACCGCGCAATCTCGCCAAGTCGGTCACGGTCGAATAATAACCTATATATATCAGCACTTTAAGTATTTTTCTGGCCGGTCAGCAGCTGCTGTATTGGTTCGTCGTTGCCGCTGACCTCAATCTTTGCCTGGTCCATGCCCAGGCACACACCGGTCTGTTTGCAGCACTGGCTGATGCGCAGTTCAGCCAGGTGGCCACCGCGACACACTGGTAACTCATTGTAATTAAGAAGATAGTCGTTTTTCAGGGGACAACTGTGCTATAATCAGTCGTTTTACCGCAACGTACGCCTGCCAATCAGGGCGGGCACCGAAAGGAGTAGTGAATTGGATACGGATTCTATGTTTTTTTGTATTCCCCAGCAGGCCTATTTAAGCGTCAATACCTGCAAGAGCCTGCGCGAGCGCCCCGTTGGCAAGGCACCGGCCGGTGCACCACCAAAACTGATTGCCTGTGAAAAGTGTAACATGCATCCTTTGGTCGATATGGCAAAAATTCCGCTGGTCACACTGGAAGCCTACCTTGGCGGTTCCAGGCCCAAAACGGTAAACCTGAATTCCCCGAAGAATAAAAAACTGCTCGCCGAGATAGAATCGGGCCTTGCTGCTGAAGTCGCCTGATATAGCAATACTTCTAATAGGTGTGATCTTTCCAGTCGGTGCCGCGTCGCCGCTCCTTGCGGGCGCGGCGGTCGGCACTTTTGTCTTTGCTGTCAAAGCGTATTTCATCGCGGCGTTGACCGCTCTTGCGGCGGTGCTGGCTGCGGTGGTCTTTGAGACCCTTGAACTGGCAGGTACACATCGCTGAGCTGCAGCCTGCCAGCGGCAGCTGTGGCGCCTCGTTAAACGTGTATTGCTGGCCCAGCAGCGCCTGCGCTGCCTCGCAGCCAGCCTGACCGATTTCCACGCCCCAGAACATTTTGTTGCTTTCCAGCTTGTCCAGTCCGCCCGGTTTTGATGCTGCCCTGGCCGGTGAGACGCTGTCAGCGTTTGCACGCCGCGCACTGCGACGGCGTTGTGCCGGCGACTTGTTGCCGCGTAGTAACCAGACCACGGCGGCGATCAGGCAGATAATAACCAGCAGCACGATAATGGCGTTCATGAATACCTCTTTAGAAACAAGGTGAGATGTTGGCGCTGATTATAAACTACCGCGACACTAGCTGTGAAAGGAGCCACGGTGGTCACGCTGGCATCGGCGTTCCGGCTGCGCGCTGCCCAGACGGAGCTCGATACGCCGGTCCGGGTTGCTGCGCCGCTCTTTCTTACGCCGCTCGCGCAAGCCAGTGTAGCTACAGGCGCAGCGCAGTGTACGGCAGCCAGGCATGGGCAATGACGGCGCCTCGGACAGTCGGAAGCCCCGTCCGCACAGGCGTTTCGAGGCGGAACAGCTGCCATTGCGAATGGTGACCCCCCAGTACTGGCCGCTGCTGCGCAGTCGCGCCAGATTTTTCGCCTTTTTATTGCCATGCCGTGGTGTTTTCGCGGACCAGGCAAGGCGTAAAACAACGATAATCACGGCGGCTAACAGTAACAGCACCACTGGTTCGGTAAGCATGGGCGTTTCCTTGCGCGCGGCTGCAGTTTTTTAAATTTCGCTATCCTAATTAACAGACTCACCCGATGATCGCAAGCAGTTGGCTGACAAATGCAAGAACAGGTTGTTGTCAGACGCCGTCGTCCTGATTTGCTAGTATCGTCCACCATGGACGTTTCACGAATTATTGGTTCTCTGAATGATGCACAGCGCGAGGCCGTTTGTGCGCCCACTGACCCGTTGCTGGTGCTGGCCGGTGCCGGCAGTGGCAAGACCCGGGTGCTGGTTCACCGCATTGCCTGGTTGATCGATGCAGAAGGCCTGTCACCGTATTCCATTCTCGCGGTGACCTTTACCAACAAGGCTGCCGGTGAAATGCGCAGCCGCATCGAGGAAATGATCAAGGCGCCGGTTTCCGGCATGTGGGTCGGCACTTTCCATGGTCTGGCGCACCGCCTGCTGCGCAGTCACTGGCAGGAAGCCGGTTTGCCGCAGGGGTTTCAGATACTCGATTCCCAGGACCAGCTGCGGCTGGTGAAGCGTGCCATGCAATCGCTGGAGCTGGACGAAGCCAGGTGGCCGCCAAAGCAGATGCAGTGGTTTATCAACGGTTGCAAGGACGAGGGCCGGCGGCCGGCGCATATTGAACACCGCAATGATCCATACCTGCAGAAGCAACTGGAGATTTACACAGCTTATGAAGCCCTCTGCCAGCGCGCCGGGCTGATCGATTTTGCCGAACTGCTGCTGCGCTCGCACGAGTTATGGCTCAAGTACCCGGCACTGCTGGACCACTACCGGCAGCGTTTTCACCATATCCTGGTAGACGAATTTCAGGATACCAATGCGGTGCAGTATGCCTGGTTGCGGATGCTGGCCGGTGACGCCGGTAATATCACGGTGGTCGGCGATGACGACCAGTCGATCTATGGCTGGCGTGGCGCCAGGGTGGAAAACATCCTCAGCTACCAGCAGGATTTTAGCGATACCCGCGTGGTGCGACTGGAACAGAATTACCGCTCTACCGGCAATATCCTCAGTGCGGCCAATGCGGTGATCAGTAATAACGACGGCCGTATGGGCAAGCAGTTGTGGACGGAGGGTCATGACGGTGAGCTTATTCAGCTGTATACCGCCTATAACGAGCAGGACGAGGCACGTTTCGTTGTTGATCGCATAGAAGACTACGTAGACAAGGGCAATGTCCGCAGTGATGTCGCGATTCTGTACCGCTCCAATGCCCAGTCCCGTGTGTTTGAGGAACGTCTCATGCAATGCGCTATTCCCTACCGTGTGTATGGTGGCTTGCGCTTTTTTGAGCGTGCCGAGATCAAGGACGCACTCGCCTATCTGCGACTGAGCTGCAATCGCGATGATGATGCGTCGTTTGATCGCGTAGTGAACCACCCGACGCGTGGCATCGGCGGGCGCACCCTCGATGTGGTCAGGCAACAGGCGCGCGAGGCCGGCAGCTCACTGTGGGCGGCAGCGGCCACGGTGATCAACGAGCAACGGGTAACTGCACGTGCCTGTAATGCGCTGCTTGCGTTTCTGCAGCTCATTGATGAAATGGCGGTCGGGGTGGATACACTGCCGCTGGGTGAGCAGGTTGAACATGTCATGCACCCCAGCGGACTGCTCGATCATTTTGCGAAGGATAAAGGCGAGAAGGGCCAGGCGCGGCTGGAAAACCTGCAGGAACTGGTCAATGCAGCACGTGAATACGAGTCCGATCCGGACAGCGACATGCCGCCTTTGCAGGAGTTTCTCTCGCACGCATCCCTGGAGGCTGGCGAAGGGCAGGCCGATGCCTGGGAGGATTGCGTGCAACTGATGACGCTGCATTCTGCCAAGGGGCTGGAGTTCCCGCTGGTGTTTCTGTGCGGCATGGAAGACGGTTTGTTTCCGCACCAGCGTTCCATTGAAGAGGCAGGCAAGCTGGAGGAGGAACGCCGGCTTTGTTATGTCGGTATTACCCGTGCACGTCACCAGCTGGTGCTGTGCTGTGCAGAACGTCGCCGCGTGTTTGGTACCGAGACCTATTGTCTGCCATCGCGCTTTATCGATGAAATTCCGAAGGCACTGATTGATGAAATCCGGCCGCGACCGGGCATCAGTGCGCCGCGAGCCAGCCATGCTGCTGCAGCCGCTGTGAGTTCGTCAGCATCCGTCGGTGGCCTGCGGCTCGGGCAGCATGTGCACCACCAGAAGTTTGGCGACGGCGTGGTAACCAATTGCGAGGGGCAGGGTAGCAATGCGCGTGTGCAGGTGAATTTTTCAACGCAAGGCAGCAAGTGGCTGGTGCTGGCCTATGCCAACCTGGAAAACGTCGGCGCCTGATCGCGGACAAGGTCTACTCCTGCAGGGGTATTTGTTCGCCCAGGAGCGCTTTGCAAGCGCGAACGAATCAACTACAGCATTCGCGGCTACAAGCTGCTCCTGCAAAAACCGGTAAGCATATGCAGGAGCGGACCTTGTCCGCGATCAGCGGTGTCAATTGATGCGAGTGAGCTCCGCCGGTGCAATTAACACGGCAGGTTCGGCTACCGCCAGTACCTCGCCCGGGTGCCCGAGGTAGTTGCCCTGTACCAGGTCGATGCCCATTTCCTTGAGCAACTGCAGTGTTTCGCCGTTCTCGACACATTCTGCAACCGTCACCTTGCCGAGCGCGTGTGCGACCTGGTTCATGGATTCCACCATGGCCTGGTCAACGGAGCTGTGCGCCATGCCTTTTACAAATGCGCCGTCAATCTTGAGTTTGTCGACCGGCAGGTGTTTCAGGTAGGCAAAGGATGAAAAACCGGAGCCAAAATCGTCCAGTGCAAACTGACAGCCGATGTCCTTCAGCGCGCCAATGAATTCTTCAGCGGCGGCTAGATTTTCGATGGCGGCTGTTTCGGTAATCTCGAAAGTCACCCAGGCCGGGTCGAGTCCGGTTTCGTCCAGCCATTCACGTATCAGAGGCAGCAGTGCGTCATCTTCAAAGGCGTGCCCGGAGAGGTTGATGGAGAAACTGACGAGCTTGCCTGACTGGCGCAACTTGCTTAATTGCATAATGGCGCGTTTCACGATCCAGCGGTCGACGCTGTGTATCAGGCCGAAGCGCTCGGCTGCCGGCATGAAGCCGCCGGGCAGTATAATCTTGCCATCATTGCAAACCATGCGTACCAGCACTTCGTAGTCCCGGACGCTGCCGTCCACGGTTGATACGATCGGCTGATAGACCAGCTGGAATCGATCATGCTCGAGCATTTCACGCACCTGTGCGGCCCAGTTCATGTCGGCGGCCATGTCGGCCTTGTCGAGGTCCGCCGGGTCATACAGGGTGGCCCGGTTACGGCCGTGCTGCTTGGCCATGTGGCAGGCAAGGTCGGCATGCGACAGCACTTCTTCCGCCGAGGTGACACTGTCGTCAATCATCACCACGCCGATACTGCAGGTGATATTGAAGGTCTTGTCTTCAGCAGCAAAACGGTAGTCATCGCACAAGGCACGGAAATTCTCGGCAGCACGCAGTACATCCTGCTTGTTGATGTTGTAGAGCAGCAGGGTAAATTCGTCGCCGCCAAAACGTGCCAGCAGGTCACCATCACGCACGTGTGCTGTCAGCAGTGCGGCGATATCAACCAGCAGGCGGTCGCCGGCGGCATGCCCGAGCGTGTCATTGATATACTTGAACTGGTCGAGGTCGATGTAGAACAGCGCACAGTCGGAGCCACTGCGTGCCACGCGTGCAACGGTACGCTCCAGTTCTTCCTGAAAATAGTGGCGGTTGAACATGCCGGTCAGCGGGTCATGCTCGGCATGGTAGGAAAGCTGGTGCTGGAAGGCCTTCTGCTCGGTGATGTCGCGGGTAGTGCCACTGATGTGGGTGATGTCGCCGTTGCTGTTTTTGTGGGAGCGGGCACTAAAACTGAGAAAGTGCGGCTTGCTGTCATTGTCGATATGCACGGTTTCAAACTGCACGCTTTCCTCACCATGCAGCAATTTTGCAATCGCATCGCGATCCACCGGCGGATGATCGGGTGAGCGGTATTCGTGCAGGTAGTGCGTCAGCATTTCGGCCGGGGAAAAGCCGTAAATGCTGGTACAGGCGCGGTTCAGATAGGTAAACCGTCCTTCGGCATCCATGGTCCAGACCATATCCTGTACCGTTTCGACCAGTTCGCGGTAACGTCCTTCAGCATCACGCAATCTTGATTCCATTGCCTTGCGGCGGCTGATGTCGGTTACCATGCAGGTAAAGTACGGCTTGCCGCCAATCTTCATGCTGCTGACAGAGACCGACAGCTGCATGAGGCTACCGTCGCGGTGGCAACCGTTGCTTTCAATTGCAGGTTCACCCTGTTGCGGGCGGTCGCCGGATACGTTGATCGCTGGCAGTAACCACTTTATCGGTCGTTGCCGCATTTCCACGGCGAGATAGCCAAACAGTTTTTCTGCCGCCGGGTTAAAGGTGTCGATCAGGCCATTTTTATTTACCACGATGATGCCGGCTGGTGCTGCCTCGACCACGGCACGCATGTGTGATTCCTGTTCGCCAAGACGCCGGAACAGCTTACTGAGCGTTTGCGTCATCAGGCCGATTTCATCGGTAGATTGCGGTTGCAGTCGGGCCAGTTCTGCATGCAGTGATGCGCCGCTGCGCATAATCAGTTCCTGTACCGGTTCCAGTGCCTGTGCAACGCTGCGTACTGACAACAGTGTGGTGATGCCAGTGAAACATACCAGTGTTAACCAGATGGCCATGTGCCCGGGGGTCAGGTTGCCGGTCTGCTGCCAGTAGTAATTCATTAATACGGTATAGGACAGCAGCGGGACAAAGCCGCCCAGCAGCATGATCTTGGATTTCAGGCTGACCTGGATGGTGCGCAGGCTGAGATGACCGGCAAGCTTGCCGATCTGGTCGAGCGCCAGCTGGTAGGTAGGCAGTCCCACCAGGGTGACCACGGACAATTGCAGCAACATCAATTGCAGAAACGGGCCGAGGTTGCCGGCGATGGATTTTTCAATGGCCAGAAAGAACAGCGGTGGGGTTGCCAGTGCGTACAGCAGGAAAAAGCTCCAGTAGTCGCGCCCGAAACGTGCCAGCTGGCGTTGCTGGGTGTCCGGCAGATCGCCACTGAAATTGTCCTGCCGCTGTAAATAGCTTAAAGGGCTGAAATATCTGGAGAAATAGGTATAGGCCCAGGCCGCCGTGATAGCGATAAATACGGTCAGGATCAGCAGCGTGCGGGAACTGCTCAGCTCATCTGGTGTGATCGGGCCAAACAACAACCCGCTAACCAGACCGGCCAGCGGTGCCAGCAGCAATCCAACAATGATAAGCGAGATAAAACGCGTGCGAATGGTCTTGAGATCACTCAACATGACACGGCCCCCGGACTCCCATCACGCATATCGTTACATTCTCTGTCAGTCGCGTGGTAGCGGTAATATTCTTAGAATTATAACGCTAGCTTCGATACTGCAAGCGTTGGCTGAATACTATGTCATAAGCCTTGGTAATATCAAGGCTGACCACAGGGAGTCGCTCCTGACATGTGGTCATGTAACACAGTACAATCAGCCCTTGTTTTTTGACGGGTGCAGTTATGAAAAGACGACAATTCCTGGAATCAGCCGGCGCCGGCGCCTTGCTCACCGGTGGCGTGTTAAGCGGTTGCGGCAAGCAGAGCAGTGAAGGGGCCAGCCAGGCGACCGCCAGCCAGCAAAAATTTAACTGGAAAATGGTCACCACCTGGCAGAAGAATTTCCCCGGGCTGGGTACAGCAGCCAACCTGCTGGCGCAGCTGGTGGGCGAAATGAGTGGCGGACGCCTTAACATCAAGGTGTACGGCGCCAACGAGCTGGTGCCGCCACTGGAAATCTTTGATGCCGTTACCGGTGGCACGGCCGAGATGGGTCACACCTCTGCCTATTACTGGAAAGGCAAGATCCCGGAGGCGCAGTTCTTTTCCACGGTACCGTTTGGCATGACCGCCCTGGAGATGAATGCCTGGCTATATTACGGCGGGGGCATGGAGTTGTGGCGCAAGATGTATGCGCCGCACGGTTTGATACCGGTTGCGGCCGGCAATTCCGGTGTGCAGATGGGCGGCTGGTTTAACAGGGAAATCAATACAGTAGAAGATCTGCAGGGCCTGAAGATGCGCATTCCCGGGCTCGGTGGTGAGGTGCTGCGGCGCGCCGGCGGTACCCCGGTGGGTATGCCGGGGACAGAAATTTTCACCTCACTGGAGTCCGGGGTGATAGATGCCACCGAATGGGTCGGTCCCTGGAACGATATGGCAAAGGCGCTCTACAAGGTGGCCAAATATTACTACTACCCCGGCTGGCACGAGCCGGGTACCACCATGGAATGCATGATTAACCAGGCGGCGTTCGAGACCCTGCCGGCCGATTTGCAGAGTATCGTCATGACGGCCTGCAAGGCAGTGAACCTCGACATGTTGTCTGAATTTACAGCCCGCAACAACCAGGCGCTGCAAACACTGGTGCATGAACACAACGTGCAGCTGCGCGAGTTTCCGAAACCGGTGCTGGACAAGCTGCGGGCAATATCAATCGAGGTGGTTGAGGAGCTTGCCCGGGAGAATGAACAGGCTGCACTGGTGTACCAGTCCTATCGTCAGTTTCAGCAGCAAGTGCTGGCGTGGCACGATATTTCGGAGCGTGCCTATCTTAATGTTCGCGGTGGCTAGCAGCCTGGCCGGGGTGAACGGCTAATCGAAAGAATAACCGAGTCGCAGCAGGTGCAGGTTCATGCCCTGGTTGGGTGTCTTGATGTCGCCATTTGAAAGGTGCTGCAAGCGGTAGGAAATTTCGTACTGCCCCTTGTCGCCAAAGCCCAGCCCAAAGCCAAGCACGCTGCCGAACTGCAAGGCGGTCGAATATTGCTGATTACCGAGGCGTGTTTCCGAAATCAGGTGCGGTCCGATACCGAGTTCCGCGTAGGGTGATACGCCACTGGAAAGACTGGTGTCGCGTTGAAACCTGAATACCGGTGTCAGACCGAGAGCAAACAGCTCGTCGTTTTTGCTGTTTTTATGGTCGGATTCCATGTATGACAGCTCGGCATCCCAGTAGCCACCGACGTACCAGGCGCCACCGTTCAGCCAGGTGCGCTGCCATTTATTCTGCAGCCCGAAGCGGTACAGCGTGGTGTCGTTGTCGTCCAGGTCTTCACCGTAGGAGAAAGACATGGCATCAATCCAGTTGTTGCCGGCAGCGTGTGCGCCGCTGCAGCCGATAATCGCCAGAAAGAAGAGCCAGTGTGTATTTCGTCTCATGTCATACCTGTACAAATATTTTCGTTTACTGTCAGCAGTGTTTATGCCAAATGCCGACAGCATGGCCGGCTTCACGCACAGTGGAGTCGTTGCCGGATTGTTATCCTATCAATTCTGGTAAATAAAATCAGGTAGCCAGGTGGCGATTTTTGGCCACAGCGCCAGCATCAGCAGCATTAGCAGTTGCAGGCCGATGAAAGGCGCCACGCCGGCATAGATTTGCCGGGTGCTGACCTCGGCGGGCGCTACACCCCGTAAATAGAACAGCGCAAAGCCGAAGGGCGGCGTCAGGAACGAGGTTTGCAGGTTCAGTGCGATCATGATGCCCAGCCATACCGGGTCGATACCCATGGCCAGCAGTACCGGACCAACGATTGGTACCACCACAAAAGTAATCTCGATGAAGTCGAGCACGAAACCAAGCAGGAACATCAGCAGCATCACTGCCAGCATGGCGCCAAACTTCCCACCGGGCAGGCTGTTGAGCAGTTCGGCGACCACGACGTCGCCGCCAAATCCGCGAAAAACCAGCGAAAAAACCGATGCACCAATAAGGATCAGAAATACCATGCAGGTGATGCGGGTGGTGCTGCGCACGACCTCCTGAAAGATTTTCAGGGTGCACTGGCGGCGGCTGGCAGCCAGCAGGATAGCGCCCATGGCGCCGACCGATGCCGCCTCGGTCGGCGTGGCGATGCCGGCGAGGATTGATCCCAGTACCGCGATGATCAGTGACAGGGGAGGCAGCAGGCCACGCAGTACCCGGCGCGCCAGACTGCCCGCTGCGGTTGTCGACGGCGGGCGTTGCTTGATTGCCGGCATGGCTTCGGGCCGGGTGCGCGCGACAAAGGCCAGCCACAGCAGGTACAGCGAAACCAGCAGCAGGCCGGGAATCAGTGCACCGGTAAACAGGTCACCGACCGAGACGGTATCGGTGGCATAGATACCCATGTCCAGCTGTGCCTGCTGGTAGGCCGTCGATAACACATCACCCAGCAACACCAGCACGATCGAGGGCGGGATGATCTGTCCCAGCGTGCCGGATGCACAAATGACCCCAGAGGCGATACGCGGGTCATAGCCATGTCGCAGCATGGTGGGTAATGACAGTAACCCCATGGTGACCACTGTGGCACCGACGATGCCGGTACTCGCGGCCAGCAGCATGCCGACAAGGGTGACCGAGTAGCCAAGTCCGCCGCGTAGCTGGCCGAACACTTCTGTCATGGTGTCGAGCAGGTTCTCGGCCACCCGGGAACGCTCCAGCATCACCCCCATAAACACAAACAACGGTAC
>CAJQPV010000042.1 GCA_905480305.1 uncultured Gammaproteobacteria bacterium
GTCCGGCGTGACAGCTATAACATGAGCCTGCAACACTTACTTGCATCGACTATTGGCCTTTCCGTTGGTCACCCGCATACTTTCCTGCTGCAGCTGGTGCTCAACTGGACCTGGCAGCGTAGCGCAACCCGGAGTTAGCGAAGCGTTGTCCTGCGCACAGGCATTAGCGCAACAGGACACCGCATATGCAGGCCCGGCTTCATGTGCATGGTTGTCAATCGGGGATCATGCCAGATTGATAGCAACGCGGCGTCTGCTGTCGTTTATGGGCTTCTTGCCCGTCCGGCAACTGTTTGTCCAAAGTTACCAGACTGAAACACAACCATTATTTTATCGGGAAATCGGTCTCGTTGGCAGTCGCCTGCGCCTGCATGACCCAGCCGCCACCCATGGCCTTGTAGGTGTTGACCAGTGAGGTATAGACATCGCCCCGCACGCTGACGTACTGCAGTTCGGAATCGAACAGCGAACGCTGGGCATCAAGCACCTCGATGTAGGAGGCATAGCCCTCGTCATAGCGCAGTTTTGCCAGACGCGCATAGTCGCCAAGCGCCTGCACGCGGCGACCTTCGGCAACCAGCCGTTCGCGTGACTTCTGTACACTGATCAGCGCGTCGTCCACGTCCCGAAAGGCCGCCTGCACGGTTTGCAGGTAACCCGTCAGGGCCTGGCGCTGCACGGCTTCACTCGCGCGCACCTGTCCGCTGATGGCACCGCCGGTAAAGATCGGCCCCAGTGCGTTGCCGCCGAGGCCCCATACGTTGGCGGAATTCTGCAGCAGATTATCGAGTTCCTCGCTGACATAGCCGAACAGGCCAGTCAGTGAGATGGTGGGAAAGTACTGTGACCGGGCCACGCCGATGCGCGCATTGGCAGCCACCAGGTTCTGCTCGGCGGCGAGGATATCCGGGCGATTTGCCAGCAGCGATGAGGGTGCACCCGCGGGCACCGCCGGCAGCACCAGCGCATCGATACTCTTGCCGCGCGGGATGCCGCCTGGATTATGGCCAAGCAGCACCGACAAGGCGTTCTCGGTGAGTGCGATTTGTTGTTCTATTGGCGGGATGGCCGCAGCCGCCTGCTCGTATTCGACTTTCACCTGCGCCAGTTCCAGTTCGGATATGACCCCGCCCTTGAACTTCAGTTCGAACAGGCGCAGGGCTTCGGCGCGCGTGTCCAGTGTTTCCTGCGAGACTTCGAGCTGGCGATCGAACTGTCGCAGCAAGACATAGGTATTGGCGACGGCTGATACCAGGCTGAGGATCACCGTGCGCCGGTTTTCTTCCTGTGCCAGCAGTTCAGCACGGCTGGCTTCGCTGGCGCGGCGAATCCGGCCCCACAGGTCGATCTCCCAGCCGGCATTCAGGGTGGCACCGTAATTGTTGTAGATGCGGTCGCTTCCCGAGGGGACGCCGCCAAAGTTTTCGCGCGAGGCCTGGTTGCGACTGGCCTGGCCGTTATAACCGATCTGCGGGTAGAAGCCGGAACGGGAGACATCCAGGCGCGCCGCGAATTCCTCGACGCGTGCGGCGGCGATGCGCACATCCTTGTTTTCCCGCAGCGCGGTATCGATCAGCTGGTTGAGTACCGGATCTTCGAACTGCTCCCACCAGCGGGTATTGACTGCATCGGCCGCTGCCGCGTAGTCAACGCGCCAGTCCACCGGACTCTCGACCGCCGGACGCACGTAGTCAGGGCCCTGTGTACAACCGAACAGGGAAAGCAGCAGCAGCGACAACACCCAGCAGCGCAGCAGCTTAGTCATTTTCGGGCTTTTCCCCGGTTAGCTGCGGTGGCATGGCCGCATCGCCGGATACACCGGATCCGTCGTCATGGCTGTCGGCTGCCTCGTTCGCCTCACCTTTGGCGCCAAGTTTTTCCAGTACCAGGAAAAACATCGGCACAAAAAAGATAGCGATGGCCGTTGCACCCAGCATGCCGCCGATGACGCCGGTACCGATGGAGTGACGGCTGTTGGCCGAGGCGCCGCTGGCAATGGCGAGTGGCACCACGCCGAGGATGAAAGCAAAGGAGGTCATGACAATGGGACGGAAGCGCAGCTTTGCCGCTTCGACCGCCGAGTCATACAGCGATTTGCCATCGCGGTGCAGTTCCACCGCAAACTCGACGATCAGGATGGCGTTCTTCGCGGCCAGCGCAATCAGGGTAAGCAGGCCGATCTGGAAGTACACATCGTTCGGTATGTCCCGCAGCACGATCGCCAGCAACGCCCCCAGCAGGGCAAAGGGCACCGCCATGATGACGCCGAATGGCAGCGTCCAGCTCTCGTACTGTGCGGCGAGAATCAGGAACACGAAGATCAGCCCGAAGATGAAGGCGAGGGCCGAAGTGCCGCCCGCCATTTTCTCCTCGCGCGCCTCGCCGGACCAGGCAAAACCGTAATCGCCCGGAAGCACCTCGCTGGCAATCTGTTCCATGATCTCCAGTGCCTGGCCGGAACTCACGCCGGGCGCCGGACCGCCGGTGATCTTGGCGGCCGGGTAGTTGTTGAAGCGCGAGACGAGATCCGGACCGGTCGACCAGTGAGTGCTGACCAGCGCCGACAGCGGCACCATGCTGTTTGTATTACTGCGCACATAGATATGATCGATATCACCCGGCTCCAGCCGGTACTCCGGCTCGGCCTGCAGGATCACCTGCCAGAGGCGAGAATTCCTCGGGAACTGGTTGACGTACAGCGAACCAAACAGGGTCTGCAGCGTGTCGTACACATCGGAAACCGGTACGCCCAGGGTCTCGGCCTTCTCGCGGTCCAGTTCGGTCAGTAGCTGGCGGTTTTCGGCGCTCACCGTGGAACTGACGCGCGCCAGTCGCGGGTCCTGGTTGGCCCTGGCGGCAATCTGCTTCACGTAGCCGGCAAGCTGGGCGTAGTCGCCACTGCCGCGCTGCTGCACCCACATCTCGAAGCCTGCCGTAACACCAAGCCCCGGGATGGATGGTGGATTGAGCGGAATCACCAGCCCCTCCTTGATGTCGGCAAAATTCCGGGCCGCAGCTTGTATTACGGCGGGTGCCGAGAGTTCCTCGCTCTGGCGTTCCTCGAAGTCCTTCAGCGACACGAATAGCAGGCCACGGTTGGTCTTCATCTGCTGGTCGATCAGGCTGTAACCGTCGAACTGGGCGACATTCTCAACGGCTGGATGCTGCATCAGGAACGCGGCCGCACGATTCCCGACGGCTTCGGTGCGATCCAGGCTGGCCGCATCCGGCAGCATGTAAGGCACAAACAGGTAACCCTGGTCTTCCTCGGGGACGAAGGCACTCGGCCACACCGAGAACAGCCAGACAGCGCAGGCAACCACCGCGGCGAAGGCGCCGAACGCCACCAGCGTATGGTGCATGATCCAGCGGGCTCCGGCGACATAGCCATTGGTAGCGCGCTCCAGGGTTTTCTCGAACCACTTGAAGAAACCGTGTTTTTCGCCGTGCCCGGGCTTGATCAGGATGGCCGCCAGTGCCGGCGACAGGGTCAGCGCCACTATCCCGGAAAACACCACCGAGATGGCGATGGTCACCGCGAATTGCTTGTACAGCTGGCCGGTCATACCGCCGAGGAACGCTACCGGGATAAATACCGCGTTCAGCACCAGCACGATGGCAATCAGCGCGCCCGACACCTCGCTCATGGCACGCTTGGCGGCTTCCTTGGGCGACAGCCCGTACTGGGTCATGTTGCGCTCGGTGTTCTCGATGACCACGATGGCGTCGTCCACCACGATGCCGATGGCGAGAATCATGCCGAACAGGGTAAGCATGTTGATCGAGAAGCCGAACGCCAGCATGCCGATCATGGCGCCCAGAATGGACACCGGGACGGCGAGCGTCGGGATGATGGTGAGGCGCAGGCTCTGCAGGAACACAAACACCACCAGCACCACCAGCACCACCGCTTCGAAAAAGGTGTGCACCACCGCGTCGATGGACGCCTTGACGAACTGGGTGGTATCCAGCGCCACCTTGTATTCCAGCCCGTCGGGAAAGCTCCCGGACAGGCTCTCGAGCGCGGCATTGACCTGTTCAGAGACCTTCAGGGCATTGGCGCCGGGTTGCTGGTACACCGCGAGCAGGGTGGCTTCCTTGCCCTGGTACTTGGAACGAATCGAATAATCCTTGCGCCCGAGGTCCGCACGGCCGATGTTCTTGATGCGTGTGATTGCAGCGCCCTGTTGTTCCGCGCGCAGGATAATGTTCTCGAACTGATCCGGCTCGGTGAACAGACCGGGTGTGGTGACCGCAAAGGTCTGCGACACCGGCTCGGGCGTGGGCGATTGACCGATGCGCCCCACGGCGAACTGCTGGTTCTGTTGCTTCACCGCATTGGCCACGTCGGTGGCGGTAATGCCGAGCTGTGCCATGCGATCCGGACGCAGCCAGATGCGCATGGCATAGTCGGGCACCCCGAGGATGGCCGCCTGGTTGGCACCCTCGATACGCTTGATGGCATCCAGCACGTTGATGTTGGTGTAATTCGCGATGTAGTCCGGGTCGTAGCGACCGTCCGGAGAATACAGGGCAATGACCATCATGAAGCTTGCAGTGGTCTTCTTGACAATGACCCCCTGCGCGGTCACCGCCGCGGGTAGCTGCGGCGTCGCCCACTGTACACGGTTCTGCACGTCGACCTGTGCAAGCGAGGGGTCGGTACCCTGATCGAAGTAGACGTTGAGGGTGTAGTTGCCGGTCGAGGAACTGGTGGACTGCATGTAGATCATGTTGTCCGCGCCGTTGACCTGCTGCTCGATGGGTGCGCCAATGTTCTGCGCTACCGTGTCAGCGTCGGCGCCCGGGTAGGTTGCTGTTACCTGGATCTGCACCGGTGTGATGTCCGGGTACTGGGCGATGGGCAGGCTGAACATGGCCACCCCGCCGGCAATCACAATGATCAGTGACATGACCATCGCGAAGATGGGACGGTCGATGAAAAAATGGGCGAACATCAGCGCTGCACCCCGGCTCAGTCGCTGGTAGTCTTGGCTTTTTCCGGGGCCACTGAATCGGCCCCGGCCGCAGCCTTGTCTGGTTCGACCTTGCCTTTCTCGACTATCTTGACCGGAACCTCTTTGGCGAGGCGCATGAGGCCGTCGGTGATCACCTTGTCGCCGGCCGACAAACCCCTGGAGATAAACCAGTTATCCCCTTGCCAGTCGCCAACCTGGACACTGCGGACCTGTGCCTTGCCCGCGGCATCCACAATCCAGACGAAGAAGCCCTTCGCGCCCTGCAGCACGGCCTGCTGCGGCACCAGGATCGCGTTGGGGCGAATCGCGCCCTTCACACGCACGCTCACAAACTGTCCGGGGCGCAGCGCCCCGTCCGGATTACTGAAGGTCGCACGAACCAGGAAGGTTCCTGTTTCGGTGCTGTAGTTGGCATCCCTGAAAAAGACCTTGCCGGTTTCCGGGTATATCGAATCGTCGGCCAGCACCAGTTCTACCGACAGGGCGCTGGCCCCGGGCGTACTCAGCTCACCACTTTTCTGTTGCTGGCGGATCTTGAGATGTTCATCCTCGGAAATGCTGAAGTCGACCCAGATGGGATCAAGCTGGGCGACATAGGTGAGGGGGCCGCTCTGCGCGTTGACGTAGGCGCCATTCTGGATGCGCGCAAAGCTTGACGCGCCGGTCACAGGGGCATTGATAGTTGTGTAGCCGAGGTTGAGTTGGGCCGTGTCGACGTCGGCCCTGGCCATATCCACCGCGGCGGCAGCCGCATTTACCATCCCCTGTGAGTCATCCAGTTCCTTCTTGCTGACCGCATTGGCCCTGGCCAGTGGCTTGACCCTCTTCAGATTGGCAAGCGCGGTCCACAGTTTTGCCTGCTGCTCGGCAAGCGCGCTCTGTGCGGCGTCGAGCTGTGCCTGGAAGGGCTTGGCGTCCATCTGGAACATGAGTTGACCCTGATTGACGATATTACCCTCGATGTACAGGCGTTCGTCCAGGAAACCGTCCACGCGGGCACGGACCTCGACCTGTTGCGAGCTTGCCGTGCTGCCGACGAACTCGTAGGTGACTGGCGTATCCTTCGGTTCTATAGAAAGAACCGTTACTTCAGGCGGTTGTGGTTGTGGTGTCTCGGTTTTGCCGCAGCCCCCGAGCAGGGTGGCCAGACCAATGCACAGCAGGATGAATTTGTGCCCTTCATGCATGGTATGTGATCCGGAGCGCGATACGATATACAGCTTCGCCTCCCGGTGCCCCCGTTAGTAGTAAATAGACATAAATAGTACACATTTGACCCCTCCCCCGCCAGAGTAGCCAGCATCTTTGAGGCATTCCCCGGAAAATTTCTCACCAACAACGACACTGGCCTTTTGGTTTCCAAAGCCGGAGACTCTCGACTATTCTTTGTCGAACAATACAAAACCGGGAACAAGGAATGTCAGAAATACTGATTATCTATTCAACGACTGATGGCCATACACTGGAGATCTGCCAGCACCTGCAGCGGCTTATCGAACAACAGGGCCACCAGGTAACGCTGGCGCCTGTTGATGGTGCAGCGGACATGCAGCTGGAATCGTTCGACAAGATAGTAATCGGTGCAAGTATTCGCTATGGCAAGCATCACAAGC
>CAJQPV010000043.1 GCA_905480305.1 uncultured Gammaproteobacteria bacterium
GGAACTTCTTCGCCGCTAGTATCATCCGGCAGCTGGATGGTGACATTTACCCCGGTGACATGACCGCTTGCCGAGATCAGATGGTCGACCAGCAAGGGCTCATTAAGTGCTATGTTGCGGATGCGTTGTATTGTGACTTCATCCAGCGCATCCAGTACCTCTTCAGGCACAAGGTCATCAACCAGCAGGTCATCATCCCGGGCTTCGGTGTGCTGATAATTTGTGATTGAGTCAACCCGCAGGGAATACGGTATCTGCCATGATTCCCCGGTTAACCATGCAATCGCATTCAGTGTCTCGGGGCTAAATACCTGGCCATCCTTTGGCGCAAGCACAAACATGACATTGTCTGTCTTGGTGTAGGTATTTTGAAGCTCCTCAAATGCCTGTAACTGCGGGTTATCTTCGCTGAAGAAGACCCGATAATCGGTATCAAAGGTAATAAACCGGACGCCGCTTCCGATCGCCGCTACCAGTACAAGTGCTGAGATCAGGATCAAATAGCGCCAGCGTACCAGCCATTCAGCGTAGGTTTTACCCATCTGGATTCCCTGCTCCATTAGTATCCTTCCCCTGCATTTGTAACCCTGAGGTTTGCAGCCTAGAATGCCTGCTGGATGGTAATACGGGTCTGGTATTTTTAGTGCGTATTTAGCAGCGTTACAACAGAGCCGGGTGGTTGCCAGATGGCACTTACCTGCTCCGGATATGGATAATACAGGAGAACAAACAAATGAGCGCAATTAGAATGCTGTTTTTGATGGTTGCTGCACTAACAATGCTCGGAATCTGGCTAACCGGCTTCGCTGTCGTACACTGGGTTCTGTATCTGCCGGTAGCCGCACTTGCATTTGCCGGCATTACCGGTATCTGCCCCGGTTATATGATTTTCAAAAAACTCGGATTCAAGGGCCAGATGCCTGGCGACAGGATCTGACAGAGACTTTTCCGCTTATCCCATGACGCGGGTGCCCTGAATTCAAGGCACCCACTATTTTTTGACCGTTACCTGTATGAGCAGCACAGCCCGCCCTTCTGGAAATAACACGTCCCTCAGCAGCATACTTGAACCCGCTATCCCGGCAACCCGTGATCGACTGATCTGGACAGGGCTTGGCGGCGATAGTCTGCCACTCGCTGTTGCCGGCCTGGTCGATAAACATGCAGGCCTGGTGGTGGTTATTACACCTGACATGCAATCGGCCGAGTTACTGCAAGACCAGGTAGAGTACTTTGCAGCACACAGCGAGCTAAAAGTAACCACGCTTCCCGACTGGGAGACACTGCCTTACGATAAATTCTCGCCGCATCCGGATATCATTTCCGAACGACTGGCGACGCTTTACCAGCTTGCCGGGATGCAACGTGGCTTGCTGATTGTTTCAGTCCCAACCCTGCTGCAGCGCTTGCCGCCCAGTGAATATATTTACCAGAACAGCCTGATCCTGAAAACCGGCGACACACTGAAGCTGGATGACATGCGCACACGTCTTGACAGCGCCGGTTATCGAGCCGTATCACAGGTGATGGAACACGGTGAATTCGCCGTGCGCGGATCGTTACTTGATATCTACCCCATGGGTAACGACCTGCCCTACAGAATTGACCTGTTTGACGAAGACATCGATTCCATCCGGACTTTCGACTGTGATAGCCAGCGATCACTCGATACGGTTGAATCGATTCGCATGTTACCTGCACGCGAATTCCCGATGCATGAGGAAGCGATACGATTGTTTCGCAGACGTTTTCGTGCCGCATTTGAGGGCGACTCACAAAACTGCAGCATCTACCGCGAGGTCAGCCAGGGTAATGCACCGGCAGGTATCGAGTATTACCTGCCGTTGTTCAGTGAAAATACCTGCACGCTGTTTGACTATCTGCCGGATAATGCTGCCTTGTTGCAGCTGGATGCGACCGATATCGCCAGTGAAAACTTTATTGAGCAGCTTGAAGAACGCTACAATGCGCGTCGTCATGACATAGAACGACCAATACTGCCTCCGGACCAGCTGTACATCAATAATGACGAGTTGCAATGCCGGCTTGGAGAGTATCCCTGCATAGAAGCGCGCCTGTTCAAAGGAACAGGCAGCAGTGGCAAGCGGGTCGATTACCACATCAGCGTCCCGGGTGACGTCAGAATAAGGCCTCGTGGCGAACGACCTGCGATTGCCCTGCAAAGTTTTATAGACGGATTTTCAGGACGTATCCTGATCACAGCGGAATCAACCGGCCGTCGTGAAACCCTGCTTGACCAGTTGCTCGGCTTTGGCTTGAGACCGTTACCGGTTGAGAACTGGCATGCTTTTCTGGAATCTGCCGCGACGCTGTGTATTACGGTGGCGCCACTGGAAGCCGGGATGATGCTGAATGATTCCGCGCTGGCAGTCATTACTGAAACGGCACTGTTTGGTGATCATGCCCGGCAAACACGGCGCAGGAAACCAACGCGTGATCCGGCCAGTGTTGTCAGAAATCTTACTGATCTGGAAATCAATGCCCCGGTAGTGCATGAAGAAAACGGTGTTGGTCGCTACCTTGGCCTGGAAACCATTCGCGTCGGTGACATTGAGACAGAATACCTCGCGCTGGCATATGCCGGCGGCGACAAGCTCTATGTCCCGGTTGCCTCGCTGGCACTGGTCAGTCGCTACACCGGCGCTTCTCCGGAAAATGCGCCGCTACACAAGCTTGGCAGCGACCAGTGGGAGCGTGCACGTAAAAAGGCCACCAAACGCATCCATGATGTCGCCGTAGAACTGCTGGACATCTACGCGCGACGCGCTGCCCGCAAGGGTTATGCATATACGGCGCCGCAGGAGGAATACCAGGCCTTTGTCTCGACATTTCCGTTTGAAGAGACCCCGGACCAGGAAGAATCCATTCGGGTGGTGCTTGAAGA
>CAJQPV010000044.1 GCA_905480305.1 uncultured Gammaproteobacteria bacterium
AGTGAAAGCTTTATGCTGGAAGGTATCCTGGCAGGAGAGCTGGTACTGCCTGCCGGTGACACTGTAGAGCCTTTTATAGATGCTGATGACATCGCTGATGTTGTGGTTGCAGTTTTAACCAGGCCGGGTCATACAAACAAGTTATACGAAGTCACTGGTCCACGCGCGCTCAGCTTTGCAGAATGCATGCAGGAGATTTCCGATGCGCTCGGCCGAGCGGTGAAATATACCCGTGTCCCGATCGATGGATACATCAATGCGATGCGCGAAGATGGTGCTCCAGAGGATCTGCAATGGTTGCTGCGTGAATTATTTACCGTGGTATTTGATGGCAGGAATTGTAATGTGATGCCAGGTGTTGAAGATGCGCTCGGCCGCCCGGCGACAGACTTCAAAACCTATCTGCAAAAGACGATTGAATCCGGTGTCTGGAATGCTGTGATGCAGAGAGAATCTGCGTAATGTCTTCGCCCAGGGTGACGGCATTTTTAGGGGTTGCTGCACCCGGCAACGGTCCTGGGCGTTACCGGCTGTCGGGAACCGCGATACTCGCCAATGCGATAGGGTCGGGGGGTAAGCCAGGGGTGGCCAGGGGGAGTATGCTGGATTCTATGGAAATGAGTGGGTTATGCTTCGACATACCGCAACAGGCCGCGGAAATGACGCACCTTAACTATTGAAGAAATCCTATGGCAGTGCAGCTCAAACCACGGCGAATCCTTACCCTTATTCATGCAATCCTTGTCCTGCTGCTGTGGCACCCTGGTGGCGTGCTCGCAGCTGGTGCGGACAACCCACTCAGCACGGCTGACACCAGTAGTCCACGCGAAACACTCAGGGGCTTTGTTGAGACGCTGAATCAGGGGCATGCGCAGGTCAAGGAGATCATCAAATCCTATCTTGGCTCATCCCGGCTGTATCTATCGGCTGGAGAGCGTACCGAGGTAGACCATGTCCACGAAAGGATTGAACTCGCCCGGCGCACCCTGAACCTTAGTGAGTTGCCAGCAGCGTTGTCAGGATCACTGTCAACGTACCGTGTCTTGCAACTCAAGGAGGTGCTTGACCGCATTGAACTGCCCGCCATCGAGACGATACCGGACGCCGCGGCGATGGAATCAGCGCAATTTAAACGCTGGTCCGTGCCCGGCACGGAAATCACTATCGCGCTTGTCAAACAGGGACCGCGTGCCGGTGAATACCTGTTTTCCCCGCAAACGGTAGAGCGACTCCCCGAGTTCTACCGCAGAATCAAGCATCTTCCCTATCAACCGGGGGCAACCGCCGGCTGGTACGAGAGCTACCGTTACGGTGGTGCGGGGCTACGCAGGGTTATCCCGTATAAATGGATGATGGCCCTGCCTGACTGGGCAAAAGTACTGATACTGGATCAGCCGGTGTGGCGCTGGTTTGGTATGGTGATTGTACTGTTGTCTGCAGCCGGATTGTTCCGGCTCACTAGACGCGCTGCAGCTGCCTGGGCAAAACGCGGCTCCGGTTCAGAGCTTCGCAGCCGCTGGTCACAAGTGGCGTGGGTGATCGCCATGCTGATATTGATTCCGCTCGTTATCCATGTGCTGGTAGAAAACCTGAGGCTCAGTGGTCACGTTCTGGAAGTTGCCAGCCTTTCCTTGTGGGGCATCTTTACACTCATGTTAACCTGGGCCGTGTGGCTTGCCAGTACCGTCCTGGCAGAGAGCGTCGTAGCATCCCAGCAGCTGCTGGCTGGCAGCATCGATAGCCAGCTGATCCGGCTGGGGATGCGGCTGGTGGCCACCATACTGTCGGTTACCATCCTGGTGATCGGCGCCCAGCAGCTCGGGATTCCGGCCTACTCAGTCATTGCCGGCCTGGGTGTCGGTGGTATAGCCGTCGCACTGGCGGCCAAGGACAGCCTCGCCAATTTGCTTGGTTCGCTGCTGATCATGTTCGAGAAGCCTTTCCGTGTTGGCCACTGGATAAAAGTTGGCAATACAGAAGGTATCGTTGAAAGCATTGGTTTTCGCAGTACCCGCATACGTACCTTTTACAACTCACTGATATCTATTCCCAGTAACCAGCTGGTGAATACTACCGTCGATAATATGGCAATGCGGAAACGAAGGGCGGTACGCACAGTGTTGCACATCAGCTACATGACACCCGCTGATAAAGTTGAACAGTTTATTGCAGCAATCAAACAACTTATCGAAAAATCTCCACACACTTACAAGGAGTGGTTCCGTATCAGGCTGGATGACTTCGGTGAATACGGACTGCAGATTCTCGTCAACTTCCTGCTGGAAGTTGACGACAATTTGGTTGAACAGGCCGAGCGGCAGCGCATCCTGCTGGAGATTCTAAAGCTGGCCGAGACCATGGACATACAATTCGCAATCCCGCCGCGTCTGCCTCCGGAGGAAAACACGTCGGGCCAGGATTCGCGTTCATTGCAGCAATAACGGTTGGGTGGTCCAGGTCCACCGACGAGATCGCTTCCTGCCAGGGCACTTTATTGATAGCCATCAAAAATGTCTGTGAAATTCAGTAAGTAAATAACTCTACCGCCATGACTCGCTCCCGGTGACCTCGGATGAGGCAGACCGCTCAGTCGATTCCCGGGCCCTGCCATGGGTTACACCAGGGGATTCCGATCATTCCGGCCGAGGTGTGTAATGGAAAATAACAACCTGGAAATTTGTGACTATACTTAACTACAGGCGGGTGAGAAGAAGAGAGGGGAATCCGCAGAGGGATTGCCAGAGCCGTGAGGGCAACGGACATTCACCCTGCCGACGCCTCGGCAAGCACGGCACTTGCAGGAGAGGTCGAGAGGGCTCGACGACTCTGAGGGTGGGTAAGGGCCACCGGCAAGACCGCCCACTACCGGGGCGTTTCTTTGTGTGCGTTCTCTCCCGGAAGGCACAAATGATATCGGTTATTCAAAATCAGATAGCAGCCTGTGTAATTTGGCCGTGCCAGGAGATTTCCGGAGATGATTGCCGGGCAATTCGCTCTGAAGAGTGAGCCCGGCCTCTAGTGTCGATGCATCCTTCCTGCCGATCAGCAAACGCGCACTCCATATTCAGAAGCAGGCACATCATCTGTCGACAGTATCCGTGTCCCAATTTATGCCGAAAAGTGTGACATAATGTATGCGAATTAATTTATCCGTACCATATTCCAGACACCGTGTGTCGAATTCAACAAGGGATGAGAATGCGCTTCCAACAGTTTCTATTAATACTGCCACTCATCCTGTCCTTGCCTTGGGCTAACGCCGCCGAAAATATCAATACTGAATCCGGGATTGTCATCAGCGCAGGTCGCGAAGGCCTGGGTTACTGGGGCATTGCAACACGCTTGCGGGCAGTGGCGTTGGAGAGTTCATTGCCTGTAGAAGTTTTGGAAAGTGTGGGTTCAACCGAGAACCTGGAACGACTAGCCGACCCGAAGAGTCCAGTTTCCCTGGCGCTTACCCAGAGTGATGCCTTGCGCAGCTACCTGGATCTACACCCGGGTTTCCGTGTCGATCTGGAGATTTTTGAATCCATTGGCAAAGAGTGCGTATTCGTGATTACACATGCTGGCAGTGGTGTGCACAGTGTAGATGACCTGCGTGCGTCGGGTGCGGGACACCGACTCGCCATACAGAGCGCTGACAGTGGCAGCGCGGTGACCTTTGAGGTTATGCGTAAACTCGACCCGGATCTCGGGAACACTGCAGTAGTTTATATGGATACCCGGGTAGCCATGGATCAACTGGGCACAGACGTCCCGAATGCTGTCGACACCGTCATGCTGGTGCACCGGCCCAAGGTGCTTTCGCCGGAACTCCGGCATGCATTAACTAACCCGGAGAAATTCCAGCTGGTCAGCTTTGACGATCAGAACCTCAGCGGCAAATTACCAAATGGTGATCCTGTTTATATACCGTTGGATGTTCCGTTAATTCGTAGTGGCTGGAAGACCGAACGCAGCGTGCGTACCCTCTGCATGAAAGGACTCCTGGTCGGTTCAAGAAGTAAGCTGTCATCTACCGACCAGACTAAACTGGAGCGCATCATCGATACCCGTTGGATGCGCATATACGCGGAAGATATCCGGTAGCTTTTTTCTTATAAGTCCTCGATAAACAGATCCATACTTGCAGTGAAATTCTTCGACTGCAGCTAGTCACGGCAAGCCAGCATACCGGGTTATGACCTTGTCGTTGGTAAGTATTACGCAAGTGAATCGTTTTGGCCGTTCTTGGTAGTAAAGATTGCCTGACGGCAAGGGCAGTCGTACCGTGGTCGGCCATTAAGCCCGGACGGTCGATCGGAAGCCAATAACCATTGGCTTGCACTGTGAACCATTCCGACATATCTTTAACAGCCGTTGAAGGGCTCCTGAAAAATCCCGTCCAAGAGGATCCTGCATGTATCGATCTGTCGCTTTAGCATCAATGTCGATGGCTGCGATGGCTGCCATATGTTCGCCGGCACTCGCCAGTTGGAACTTCAGCGGCTCGCCCGCTCCAAACGCATTTATCCAGACCAGCAACATGACGATTGAGTTGCAGTGTGACAGGGTTCGTTTTGCGCCTGCAGGCTACGAGGATGCACAGGACATTGAGAAAAAGCAGGGCTTGTCGATCCGATTCATGAAGGATGGAACGACAGAAGCAGGCGCTTTTCAGGCAGGCGCGACGAACTCTGAAATACGTATTGTCGATAATTATCCTGTGGAAATAGTATTTTCTGAAAAATCGGACTACGACTTCATTCTCGATCAGATTGCAGGGAACGCGGTTTTGAACCTGTCCATGATTGATCAGGATGTCAGTTACGGAATCTTTGACTTGAAGGGTTCCGGGTCAGCTATCAAGTCTCTGCGCAGAGCTTGTGATTCCCGGGTCAGGGGCGTTCCGCTATCAATCGAAAAACCCGAGGGTATTGTATATTGTGGTGGCGGAACAATTGAACGCCAGATTGAATATACGATTTTGGAGAAACCACAGGATCAGTGGGACGTTCGAGTGACTATCAACGGTGAGGCCATTCGGGCAATGACGGCATACAGCTATTTTGGTAATTCCAAACCTCCGCCGGGTTTCGTGGTCGCCCTGTTGGGCGAGGACAGGTCAGAGATGCTTGTCTACAGTGATAAAGCTAAGGATTGGCTTGAGTTTGGCGACTACACCTATCGCAAATGTAATTGAACGACGGCTATGAATTCGAATAACGCCGATCCGCCATACGAGACTTCTGAAATTGGAACTCCGCTTGATTATACGGAAGACCTATACCGTTTTTACTTTGAGATAAGAGATACCAACGGTGTCGCGGAGCGAACACTGAACAGCTTTTTGGGAGGCGAGCATGCACAGCGCCTTCATCGACTTACGCACGGCTTTGAGATGGATTTACCCATTCAAAG
>CAJQPV010000045.1 GCA_905480305.1 uncultured Gammaproteobacteria bacterium
CAGATTCACCTTGCTGTTAACCTGCGTCTGCCCGATGCCATCGAGGTAGTACTCAATCGGATCCTCAACCGTCATGATATTGCGGCTCTTGTTATTGAGACGCGTCAATGCAGCATACAGGGTCGTGGTCTTGCCGGAACCGGTTGGCCCGGTCACCAGGATAATACCGTGCGGCCGGCTGATCAGTTCATCAATGACATCACGGTCATGGGAAGCCATACCGAGCTGCTCCAGGTCAAGGCGACCGGCCTGCTTGTCGAGCAACCGCAATACCACGCGCTCACCGTTACCCGATGGCAGCGTGGAAACACGAATATCCACCGCCCGGCCCGCCACCCTGAGAGAAATACGGCCATCCTGCGGCAGGCGTTTCTCGGCGATATCCAGACGTGCCATCACCTTGATACGAGACACCAGCAGCGGCGCCAGCACCCGTTGTGGCTCCAGCACCTCGCGCAACACACCATCACAGCGGAAACGCACCACCAGCCGGTTCTCAAAAGGTTCTATATGAATATCGGAGGCGTTTTCCTTGACCGCCTCGGTAAGCAACGCATTGATCAGGCGGATTATCGGGGCATCATCCTCGCTTTCCAGCAAGTCTTCCGGCTCGGGCAGATGCTGCGCGACGTACATCAGGTCCATATTATCGCCGAGGTCGCCCATCATGAGCATGGCCTCGTTGGAATCCTGCTCATAGGTCATTGACAGCAGGCTGTCATATTTTTCCTGATCAACCAGCTGCAGTTTCAGGGGTTGCCCCATAAAACGTCGCAGTTCGACCACAGAGACAGGATCAACATCGGCGGTATGCATGACCAGCACCTTGCCATCCTTCTCACCGGCCACCAGCAGACCATGACGTTTGGCAAACATGAAAGGCGGACGACGCGGCCCGACCGTTACACTGCTGCCTGCTTCTTCCAACTCCTGAAGAGGTACTTCAGCCATCGATGAAATCAACTTCTACAGGGGAGGGTAGCTCTTCATCAGCATCAGCGCTTGCTCCCGGAACAGTTGAAAGATCATCTATGGAAGGTAATACCGGTGTCGTGCCAGGCGCAATCGAGAACTCTTCCACCAACGGCAACACAGGGTGTTGCTTGCCAGGGATCATATTGACACCGTCTTCGTCCTGTTGCATCTGCAGCGCACGAATATAGTTGTATTTACTGTTGGTGTAGCTTTGCGTCACGGCCGCATCACGCAGAATCACCGGGTGAATAAACACCATCAGGTTGGTCTTGGTCACATCAGCTGTCTTGGAGCGGAACAAGGCACCCAGAAAAGGTATATCACCGAGGAACGGTACCTTCTGGACACTTTCACCAATTTTTTCTTCGATCAAGCCACCCAGCACAACCACCTGTCCGTCATCAACCATCACATTGGTCTTGATAGAGCGCTTGTTGGTAACAATATCCGCAGCGCCGGCAACGCTGTCTGCAATATTGGAAACTTCCTGTTCAATCTCCAGCCGCAGCGCGTCGCCTTCATTAATCTGCGGCTTGATTTTGAGCGTCAAACCGACATCCTCGCGCTGAATCGTCTGAAACGGGTTGGTCGCACCATCGTTTGCCCCGGTACTGGAG
This sequence comes from uncultured Gammaproteobacteria bacterium, assembly GCA_905480305.1. Taxonomy (GTDB): domain Bacteria; phylum Pseudomonadota; class Gammaproteobacteria; order UBA9214; family UBA9214; genus UBA9214. The sequence goes on from CAJQPV010000045.1 coordinate 1,593, forward strand.
AAGGATCCGGTCACGAATGGCACATTCTCGCCAATGACAATCTCGGCCTCTTCATTATCCAGTGTGACCAGCGTTGGTGTTGACAGGATATTGGTATTGGCATCCGACGCCAGCAGATTCATCACGGCAAGATAGTTAAAGCTGCCGTTAGTCTTCGCGAAGCCGAGCAAGGCATTATCGACGATACTCGGGAACGACCCGCCGCTCGCCGCGTCTGCCGCACCGTTAATCACGTCTGATATCAGGCTGCCGGAATTGGTGAAGTTGACGACACCGACGGGGCTATTATTACCTGAACCGCCAAACGCCCACTGCACACCCAGCTCACGGGCGGTATCTTCTGACACTTCGGCAATGACCGCTTCAACCAGTACCTGCGCGCGTCGTATATCAAGCTGACTGATGACATGCTTCAGTGTACGCATGATATCCGGTGGCGCAGTAATCACCAGCGCATTGGTGGCCTCATCCGCCTGGATGTCAAAAGCTCCCTTGGGGGCAGTCACCTTGCCCTTACCCTGCTGGGCTTCCTGCTCCTCAATCTTGCCGACCCCGAGCAGGGTATCGACGATGTCCGCTGCCGTGGCATAACGCAAATAAATGACATCGGTATTGCCGCCGGTATCAAGCGGTGTATCCAGGTGCGAAATAATGGCGCGCATCCGCAGACGGGATGCGCGGTCACCGCTGAGCAACACGCTGTTGGTACGTTCGTCGGCAACCAGCACCTGGCCACCACCGGCTGCTGCCGCCGCACCCTTGGCTGCCGGTGTGGCACGTTTCAGACTGGTAAGCACCCGTACAACCTCTACTGCGGATGCAAATTGCAGTGTAATAACCTCGATTTCACTGTCACTGACCTGGTCAATACGGCGGATAATCGTTAGCAAGCGCTCAACATTATTGGCGCGGTCAGAAATAATCAGCACATTGGTGGCCGGATAGGCAGCAAGATGGCCCTGCTGGGGCACCAGCGGTCTCAGGATAGGAACCAGCTGGGCGGCGGCAACATTGTCAACCTGCACCACCCGGGTAACCATTTCATCGCCACGACCGGGACTGCCATCATTGGCGGTCGGGATTCCGTCCTGCTTGGCGTTGACGTCCGGCACGATCTTGATGACCTCACCGCTGGGTACCGCTGCAAAACCATGCACCTTGAGGATCGACAGAAATACCTGGTAGACCTCGTCACTGTCCATCGGCCGCGAGGAAATCACGGTGACCTTGCCCTTCACCCGCGGGTCGATAATAAAATTACGGTCAGTCACCTCGGCAACCGTGCTGATCAAGGCGCTGATATCGGCATCTTTCAGGTTAAGCGTCACTTCCGCGGCATATGCCGGCGCAACCAGCATCAGCTGGATCAACAGTATCCCAATGATATTTATGATATTTTTCATGTATTTTCCCAAAACGGATGAGCCTGGCTGTTTCCCCGGTTCATTACCTGTATATCGCTATTTAGCGGCAGATTCTGAATACCCCTGACTACTCGGGCACGCTCAAAGTCAACACCTCTTGCTGGCCATTCCTCAGCACTGTCACGCTCAGCGTCTCGCCGCTCTGGGCGCTCTTCAGCGCGCGCGCACTGTTGGCCGGATTATCCAGCTTGATATCATTAATCTGTACTACCACATCACCTTGCTGCAAGCCGACCGCATCGAACAGTTCAGGGTCACGTCCCGGCCCCAGCTCGTAGCCCATTATATTGCCATCTGCATCATTTTTCGGTGTTGCCTTCACCAGGTTATAAAGGTCGCGTGGACGCTTGCGCATATTTTCTCGCACGGTTCGCAACCGTTCTTGCGGGCTGCTGGATGATCGCTGCGGCACGGTTCGTCGTGACGGCGTCGGTCTGCGCGTCACCACGCCACCCGGCTTGGTGTCCTGCAGCATCTTCAGCGTTTCATAACGCCCGCCGCGTTTCAGAATAACCTTGTATGGATGTACCTCGCTGAGTTCTGCATTGCCCGGCAACTGGTCACCGACCGCGTACTGATCTTCCTTGCCTTTCGGGTCGGCAATAATGGCGCGCGCATTAACCTTGTCATCGGAAGAAAACACGCCCCGCAGGACCAGCTTCAGACTGGTCTCGGGTGCGTCTACCGGCACACTGGTTGCTACCGGCGCACTGCCTTTGGCAACAACGCCCATCAAATGCCAGCCGGGTAACTGGTTAATAAGCTGCCGGTCCGCATTGGCCTGTACCGGCACATTCACCGGCGCTACAGCCGCCGGTTCAGGCGCTTCCGCCGGGGTCAGCAGATCCCATGTCAGGTTTGCAATCAGACTGGCAATCCAGATAACCAGCAATATATTCAGCACTATAATAAACAAACGGGTGTATCTGCTTTGCAGTACACGAATTACGTCAGCTTGTGGGAAAGGAAGTATTAGCACTGATCCTGTTATCGCTGCTGCGAACGCTGTCTATGACGGCCACCACCACCGCCCTTCGCCGGTGAACCTGGTTTTCCGCGCCCGCCACCCGGCCTTGGTGGTGGTCGCTGGATTCTGACAGGCGGCTTTAGTTTCACTATACATTCTTCCGGAAAGGCTTCCACTGGTATCTTGTGGCCGATGTATTTCTCGATTTCCGGCAGGGAATAGACATAATTTTCACAGGCAAAACTGATCGCATCGCCGTCTTTGCCAACACGTGCAGTACGACCGATTCGGTGCACATAATCTTCCGCATCCTGCGGCAGGTCATAGTTAAAAACATGACTGACATCAGGAATATGCAGGCCGCGCGCCGCTACATCAGTGGCAATCAATACCGGCAATTTACCGCTCTGAAATTCCTTTAACAAGCGTTGACGTTTTGTCTGTGGCACATCGCCGGACAACACCGCACATTTAAAGCCATTGCCCTCCAGGTAGGACCAGACCCGTTCGGCGTTGCGCTTGGTATTTACAAACACAATACTGCGCAATGGATCACCATGCCGCAGCAGACCAATCAGCAGAGGAATTTTTTCTTCGTTAGCGGTGTGGTAGAGCACCTGCCGCACGCGGTCAGCGGTTACTTTCTCGGGCTCCACATCGACGAGGAAAGGGTTATTCATATGTTCATAGGCGAGTTCCTGTACGCGATGTGACAGGGTAGCTGAAAACAACAGGCCCAGGCGCTTTTCAGGTGGCGGGCAACGATGCATCAGGTAGCGAATATCCTTGATGAAGCCCAGGTCAAACATCCGGTCTGCCTCATCCAGCACCAGCGCCTGCGCCATTTTCAGATCAAACACATGTTGCTTGAAATAATCGATCAGACGTCCCGGTGTCCCGATCAGGATATCCACGCCGGCTGCAATCGTCTCGCGCTGCTCTTCATAGCCGGTACCGCCATAGGCCAGCCCCAGTTTCAGCCCGGTGTGCGCACCAATCACCCTGGCATCATCGTGTATCTGGATAGCCAGTTCCCGGGTAGGCGCCAGCATCAGCGCCCGTGGCTGGTTTACTTTACGGTTTTCAGGCGCTGGATGTGTGAGCAAATGGTTATAGACAGCAATCAGGAAAGCGGCCGTCTTACCGGTGCCGGTCTGCGCCTGTCCCGAGACATCACGCCCGGCCAGTGCCACCGGCAGGGTTTCTGCCTGGATAGGGGTGCACATGGTAAACCCTGAATCTTCAATGCCTTGCATCAGGTTTTCAGGGAGAGAAAAACTTGAATAGGCGATTTTTGTTAAATGCGTTTCAGACATAAGTAATTACTTCTCGGGCCAGATAGGCCAGCCAACATGCACAAGATTTCGCATTATATTTCAAACGCTTGTCATTATGCTATCGATTGTTTTGCAGAATCCAGCCAGAGTCCATCCAGAGTCAGAACAAACCGGCCGTTTTCTACCATAAAAATATCTGTCAGCCAGGCTGCAGCGCATGCCCGGTGTGGCAGACTGGTGGCCGTTTACAGCCATTGCCACAGCTAACCAGCCAAGGATACATTAAATTTTACCCTGCGGACTTGTAAATCACGCTGATTTAGGCTGAAATAGGGTGCAACTGGAGGCAAGCTGCTCAAGAGTACGTCCAGCGCCTCTTAAGCCAGTGAAGGTTGTCCGACTCCCGAACAGAACCTCGACATGCCGCATTGCGGATTTCCATGAATTTCTTTTTCAGATTCAACGGGCCCTGCCCTGGTCACTGCGTTGCAGCCAATAAATTTTTAAATCAGGAGAGTAAAAATAGTGATTGAACAAATCTTGTATGTGACTGATGATACCTTCGAAGCAGAAGTGATCAATTCATCGAATCCCGTACTGGTAGACTACTGGGCAGAATGGTGTGGCCCCTGCAAGATGATTGCACCCATACTGGAAGAAATTGCCGGCGAGTACACAGGCAAAGTGACTATTGCCAAACTCAACATTGATGAAAACCCGCAGACACCGCCCAAGTATGGCATACGTGGCATACCAACATTAATGCTGTTCAAGGACGGCAACGTTGAAGCAACCAAAGTCGGCGCACTTTCCAAATCACAGCTGACCGCGTTTCTGGACAGCAACATTTAATCATTTACTCATGGCACGACACTGACATAAAATGACGAGCATATTTGAAAGGCATCGCATCCAGCATTCGCATCTCAATATTCCAAGCTGAGCTCCCTGCCTTCAGTTGTAACTCTTCATAACAAGAATTCAAAATTACCCTAAACGATCTCCCCGGCCTGCTGGCCAACTCAAACCATTCAATCTCGATACGCAATAAAGGCCACCTATGAACCTGTCTGAACTGAAACTAAAACCCGCCGCTGAACTGGTCGAAATCGCCCAGAAAATGGGAGCCGAAGGAACCGCACGCTCCCGCAAACAAGACATTATTTTCTCCATCCTCAAGTCACACGCCAAGAAAGGCGAGGACATCTTTGGCGGTGGTGTTCTCGAGATACTGCAGGACGGCTTTGGCTTCCTGCGCTCGGCAGACAGCTCCTACCTGGCAGGGCCGGACGACATCTATGTGTCTCCGAGCCAGATAAGGCGATTCAGCCTGCGTACCGGTGACACCGTAGATGGCAAGATCAGACCACCCAAAGACAGCGAGCGCTATTTTGCCCTGCTGAAAGTCGACCAGATCAATTATGAAAAACCCGAGAATGCCAAAAACAAGGTAGCATTCGAAAACCTGACGCCGCTGCATCCCAACGAACGACTCGGACTTGAACGCGGCAACGGCAGCACGGAAGATATCACCGCTCGCATCATCGACCTGGTTGCACCGGTAGGCAAAGGTCAGCGCGGACTGATCGTTTCACCGCCAAAAGCAGGTAAAACCATGCTGCTGCAGAACATTGCGCAGTCTATCGCTGCCAATTTTCCCGACATCTACCTGATTGTTCTGTTGATCGATGAGCGCCCCGAGGAAGTCACCGAGATGTCACGCTCGGTGAAGGGCGAAGTTGTCTCCAGCACCTTTGACGAACCGGCCAGCCGCCATGTACAGGTAGCCGAAATGGTCATCGAGAAAGCACGCCGACTGGTCGAGCATAAACATGACGTCGTCATCCTGCTGGACTCCATCACCCGCCTGGGTCGCGCCTACAATACCGTGGTGCCTTCTTCCGGCAAGGTACTGACCGGCGGTGTTGACGCCAACGCCCTGCAGCGCCCGAAGCGCTTCTTTGGTGCCGCACGTAATATCGAGGAAGGTGGCAGTCTCACCATCCTGGCAACTGCGCTGGTTGATACCGGCTCACGTATGGATGACGTCATCTACGAGGAATTCAAGGGTACCGGTAACCATGAAATTCATCTTGATCGCAGGATTGCGGAAAAACGCGTTTACCCGGCGATCAACCTGAACCGTTCCGGCACGCGTCGCGAAGAACTGCTTACCGACCCGAAAGAACTGCAGAAGATGTGGATACTGCGCAAGTTACTGCACCCGATGGACGAACTTGCTGCCATGGAATTCCTGCTCGACAAGCTGAAATCCACCAAGAGCAATACCCAGTTCTTTGAGTCAATGAAACGCTGACCCAGGCAGGCACAGAAATTGTGTCGATAATATCGCGGACAAGGTCCGCTCCTACGTAAATTGATACACCTGATAATATCGCGGACAAGACCCGCTCCTACGTAAATTGATACACCTGATAATATCGCGGACAAGACCCGCTCCTACGTAAATTGATACACCTGTAGGAGCGGACCTTGTCCGCGATTACGCAACTAGTCATTGCCGAGATTGCGCAGCCGGTTT
>CAJQPV010000046.1 GCA_905480305.1 uncultured Gammaproteobacteria bacterium
TGTCGCGGTCATAATCCTGTTCGTAAAGATTGTCGGTCAGTTCGGTCTTGGAGATGACTTCACCGGCATGCAGCATCAGGTACTCCAGTACCTTGTATTCAAAGGCGGTCAGCTCCACGGGGTTGCCGGTGACCGTGATGGACTGTTTGCCGGTATCCAGTGAGATCGGACCACAATCGAGTACCGGTTTCGACCAGCCGGAGGCGCGCCGCAGCAGCGCATTCAGACGTGCCTCGAGTTCTTCAAAGCGGAACGGCTTGACCAGGTAATCGTCGGCCCCGGTTTCCAGGCCATCGACCTTGTCCTGCCAGTTGCCCCTGGCCGTCAGTATCAGGATCGGGAAGTGCTTGTCGTGGGCACGCAGCCGGCGGATCAGTTCGATGCCGGACAGCTTCGGCAGCCCGATATCGATAATCGCGAGGTCGAGCGGATATTCTTCACCATAGTAGAGTCCTTCCTCGCCGTCGGCAGCGACATCGACGACGTAGCCAGCTGCACGCAGGCGCTCACGCAGTTGTTCTCGCAGCTGGGCCTCGTCTTCAACTACCAGGATATGCATGGCTCAATGTCGGCGTTACAGTTTCTTTCCGGTACGGGCATCAATCCGGGTGCGCTTGACCCGCCCGTCCTTCGTCAGGATCTTGATGCGGTAGATCTTGCGGCCGTCTTTGTGGATGGTCTCCGCAGACAACACCTTGTCCTTGTTGCTCTTCCTCGCCTTCGCAATTGCCTGCTCCAGGCTGATACCACCGTTATTGTTATGCGCGTTTTTCGCGATCAGCATGCGCGGGTAATGCGGCGCGGCCAGTGCCGAACCCGCTGCCGGCAACGTGGCCAGCAACAGGATCAAGCAGCAGCTAATCAGCCGTCTGCTAGTCATTGGCACGGCTGCAATCCTGCATCAAATCCCGTTAACCGGGGAAACCTTGACGCGCACCGGTATGAATTTGCCCGGGTATTCAGTGGTCCGGGTGTAGTAGGTTTGTCCTTCATAGCTGTATTTTACACGATAACCCGTGAGTTGCTGCTGCTGATCATAGCGGTCAACGGTCTCGCAACGTTGTACCTGTTTAGCCCCGCGGTGGCCCCCGCCGCGACCTTGACCCCGGTAGTGCGAGTTGTTGTGATCATTGCCGATCGAGGCACCCAGCAAGGCGGCAGCGACGGTCAGTGCTGTTTTGCCGCGACCCCGACCGAACTGGTTGCCGACCACACCACCGATGATGCCACCGGCAAGCGGTGCCGTATAACTGCCACGCCGGTAGTCGTTACGGGCGACCCGTTCCGTCCAGCACTCGGTCACCGGGTTTGCTACTTCAATAGTTTCATACTCTGGTTGTGCCTCGAGGACCCTGGCCTTGTCAACGAAGCTCTGTCCCGACACGGCCGCCCCGGAAATGGCCAGTGCCGAACATCCGGATATCAATACAGTCATTAAGCGTTTCATTGTCTGTCTCCTGTTGTAAAAGTGGTCTATCAGGGCAGGGCAAAACGCCCTGTTTTCCATGATCCACAGTCAGGATAGGCAATGTTCGCTGAATACAGCCTGAACGGCTGCCAGGGGATTACAAAGTATGAGCTGCAGGAGCGCCTTGCAGGCGCGATCCGAATGAATTTCTTCTACCTGGCTAGGCAGCAGCACTTAAGCGCTCAACTTTTTTATTAAAGAAACGACTGCTCCAAAGTTTCAGGCTCTCTTTCTCTGTGGTATTCAGAAAGCGCTCTACATCCTGGGTGGCTTCACTCCAGTCAATAGCTGCTACCTTCTCAAGCAGAGTATGATTTAACCAATCAGCATCAATCTCAATTTCCTGTCCTTTCCAGGGGCCGTACTGAATTAATGCAGCTTGCAGGAGTGGCAGGTTTGGTCGAATATTCTGTTTTACATACCAGTTAAAGTCATACCAGTCCCGGCCTTTCAAATAAGGTCTGCAAAGCAATGCATGAATTTTCAGAGAGAAATTACTACTTAAATCCTGATGGCAAATCTCGAAATCCAGAGGGAAGTCCAGATAGCTGTATTCAAAGTGGGATCCATCCGGTGGATTAATGTCGATTTCCAGCTTGATATTCAGTTTCCTGTCGGGGTGTCCCTGATAAAAGGCCAGGCTCAGCTGGTTTGTAACTGAGTTGTCTTTAAGCAGGGCCTTCTTTATGTTTTGATCCATTTGGCTCTTATCGAGCACTTCGGATTGCAATCCAAACTCTTCAAGGCCCTTCAATAATTGATCCAGATAGCCATCCCATTCAAATTTTGGGTCAGGTTGCTTAAGGATAAAGTCAAGGTCTTCAGAGAATCTGGGTAGCTTATGCAAGATTCGCAAACTCGTTCCACCTTGAAATGCAGCCACTTCAAAAAATCCGGCACGCCATAATGAATAGAGTGCAAGTTCTTGCAGGATCTCTTTGGTAGCTTGTTCCTCTGCGACTGGATTGCTGGCTTTGTAACTGTCCAGCCGTTGTTGAATGAGTTCAATCATTGCCTAACTCGATGGCTAAAGTTTCGAGAAACGATGTGACGCGTTTATTTTTATATACCCGTTTCAATGTACTGATATCTGCGCCTGTAATTTTCCTTAAGTGTTCGTCATCAATGCGCATGCTTTCTTGTAACCATTCCATTCCCTGCCATTCAATTTTTCTGTGACATACCAGATCCATTAATGCGCGGACAGGTTCGGCGATTAACATGGTTTGCCTGTTCATCTGTTCCCGAACAACCAGCTCCAGAAAATACCCGGCATTAATCGCCAGCGGATGAAAACTAAAGCTTCCAAATAATGGATGTTCATTCTTAAGAGACTTGCGGCCGGGTGTTACGCTGGCCGTCGTATACACCGCTTCGGGGATCCATCCATGGTGTGCCAGCGCGGTCTCAAATGACACATAGCTTCCTGTTACCAGGGACTGTGCCAATGCGAAGGGATGGGCAGCATAATCACGGTATCGCTCGGCTAACACATAAGTGCCCCGGCGCAGACGCAGCAACTCACCTGCGTTCATGGCACGGTTCACCAGATTGTGCCGACGTTGTGGCGTTCCAGTGATCAGCCGGGCCAACTGGGTATCTATAATCACCCGATTCCTGAAAGATGTATCAATCAGTTGTTCGGTTAACGTCTGCATAGTGTTATAACAGGGTCGTATTTATCAGGCTAAATTATTACAGAAACTTTCATAAAATGAAAGTATATAGATATACTATCTGTTTCGTTTATAGGCTGAAATATTGTATCTAATTGAATATATTTAATATTATGCGAATATCAGGTGATATAGATTGTAGCCTGATGAAAGACCATAGCCTGGAATGTCGATCACATCCTCGTAATTCATTTATATAACTTCGTCATGGCACCCACACTTGTTTCTGAATCAGGCCAGCGCCGGGTAATCGGTATAGCCCTTTTCATCGCCACCATAGAAGCTGTCCTGGTCCGGGGTGTTCAGTTCTGCGTCCGTTTTGAAGCGTTGTACCAGGTCCGGGTTGGCTATAAACAGTTTGCCAAATGACACCATGTCGGCAGCGCCGCTGGCAAGGGCAGTCTGCGCGCGCGCCTTGTCATACTCGTTGTTAGCCATGTAGTAGCCGTCGAAGTGATCGCGGATCTGCCGATAGTCGAGCTTGCTTTCACCGTTCACCATGTCACCTTC